>CAYVPL010000095.1:0-9641 GCA_964453755.1 uncultured Planctomycetales bacterium | reverse complement strand
GGTGATCTTCACCGATCCCGAGATCGCCTGGACCGGACTCACCGAGGCGCAGTGCAAGGAGAAGGGCATCGCCTACAAGGTGGGCCGCTTCAACTTCGGCGCCAACGGCCGCGCCATGTCCCTGCAGCAGACCGACGGCCTCGTCAAAGTGATCTCCGACGCCTCCGACGACCGCGTGCTGGGCGTGCACATGGTGGGCCCCAACGTCACGGATCTGATTTCGGAAGCCTCGCTGGCGATCGAGGCCGGCCTCACGGCGGCGGACATTGCTCTCACCATTCACCCGCACCCGACGCTCAGCGAAGTCTTCATGGAAGCCGCCGAGGACGTGCACGGCATGTCGCCGCACGCGATCCGCTCGTCGAAGTAGCGCCATGCGCTTCTCGCGCTCTCCCGCGTGGGTCGTGCGCGACCTCGGGCGCGCGGACTACGCGGAGGTGAACGCGCTGCAGGAGCGGCTGGTGGCGGCCATCGCGGCGGGGGACGAGCCCGATCACCTGTTGCTGGCGGAATTCGATCCGGTGATCACCATCGGCCGCGGCGGCGGCTCACCGAGCCAGTACGCGCACCTCGGCATTCCCGTGCACGAGATCAGCCGCGGCGGCAAGGCCACCTTTCACGGCCCCGGTCAGATCGTGGCCTATCCGCTGCTGCGCCTCGAAGGCGACGCGCGCGATCTGCACGCCTATCTCCACGCGCTGGAAGCGGCGCTGATCGCCACGATGAGCGACTTCGGCCTCGCCGGCGGCCGCGATCCGCGCAACACCGGCTGCTGGGTGAACGGCCGCAAGCTGGCCAGCATCGGCGTGGCGGTGCGCAAGTGGGTGAGCTGGCACGGCCTGGCGCTCAACGTCAGCACCGATCTGGACTGGTTCCGCCGCTTCGACCCCTGCGGCCTCGATCCCGACGTGATGACGACGATGGCTGCCGAACTCGCCGCGCTGGGCCAGCCGCCGCCGGCTGCCGCTGCGGTGAAGGCGGCGCTGATTGCGCGGCTCGAAGCGGCACTGCGCCCCGTCTCACACCTTCATTCTTGACTGCCAGGCCGGAGCCGGCCGGCGCAGCCAGGACTTGCGCGGGTCGCCGCGCCGCAGCAGCCACAGCGCCAGCAAAGTCAAAGTCAGCCCTTGCAGCGCGAGCGGCGTCCAGGAGGGAAGCGCAGTCCTGAGATCCACCAGCGTGCCGTCGCCGGGAAAGAGCCCGAAGCCGATCAGCGCGGGCAGGCGGTAAAAGTAATAGCAGCTGATGGAAGCTAGGCCGAAGGCGCGCGCCAGCGGCAGGCGGCGGTCGGCGGGCGCGACGGCGCGCAGGCCGGCGTAGAGCAGGAGCGTGGCCGCGGCCATGCCCAGGCAGAGGCCGTAGGTGGATGTCAGATTGCGCCAGTCTTCGCCGCCGGTCCAATCCGGAACGTGGAACCAGCCCCAGATCAGGCCTGGGAAGGCGCCGACCATCAGCATTTCGACCGCCCGCGCCGGCCGCGACTCGACGCCGTGGCCGGGCCGCGGCGCCGGCTCCGAGTCCGGGCAAGGCGCGGCGCAGAACTCGCAACTGCCGCAGTGCGCGTTGCTGAAGGTGGCGAGCGGGCGCTCGCCGTAGAGCGTCTCGACCGGGCGCACCGGGCAGACGCCGGAGCACCAGCCGGCTTTCGATTCGAAGAGAAAGCCGAAGCTCAGCGCCACGAAGCCGGCGCCGCACAAGAGCAGGGCGGAAGCCGCGGCGTTGTGATCGAGCGCGATGCGGCGCAGCGGGATCAGCAGGAACACCAGCAGCACGCCGGCGAGCGCGACCTTGGCCTGCGCGCGCTTGGGAATGCGGATGCCGCGCGAGCGGCCGAGCTTGTTGGGCAGCAGGGCCACCGTCGCGAGCGGGCAAAGGTTGCGCCACAGGCCCGGCGCGAGCAGCAGCAGGGCCGGCGCCACCGGGATCAGCACGTTCCAGAGCAGGTCCAGGCCCAGCGCCGGGCGCAGCCAGAGCGCCGCCAGGATGCCCAGGCCCGCCAAGAGAACGAGGGCCTGCGCCAGCCTCCAGGCGGGGATGCGGCGGGGGGAGGCCATCATGCCCAAGGCTATTCCAGATAATTGCATCCGAAATAGTTTCTTCTAATCGCGACTTGAAAGTCTGATTATCATGGCTATCCTCACGGGATGAACACTGGACGCACCATCCTTCTCGTCGGCGCGCTGGCTGCAGGCGCCGCGGCCCTGTCCTGCGGCGGCGGCAGCGAAGCCGTGACGATCTCCGCCGAGGCCAAAGCGGAGGCCCAGGCCAAGTACGACACCCTCTGCTCGACCTGCCACGGCAAGACGGGCGTCGGCGACGGCGCCAACGCCGCGGCTCTGAACCCGAAGCCGCGCAACTACACGGACAAGGCCTGGCAGGCGCAAGTGGACGACGAGTACCTCGCCAAGTTCATCGTCGAAGGCGGCGCCAAGATGGGCAAGAGCGCGATGATGCCGCCGAGCCCGGACCTGGCCGCGAAGCCCGAGGTCGTCCAGGGCCTGGTTCAGATCATTCGCGCTTTCGGGAAGTAGTCTCGTCTTCCTGCGCGGCCGGACCCGCCGCCTCGTCCTCCCAGAGGATGCGGTGGCGGGGCGTTTCCAGGTCGTCGAACTGGCCGGAGCGCGCCGCCCAGAGGTAGGCGATCACCGCCACCGCGGCCACGGCGAGGGCGATCGGCAGCACGATGAAGATCAGGCTCATGCCGCCGCCGGGCTGAAGGTGCGGGCGCGGAAAGCCAGCGCCACCACCGTGAGAGAGGAAACGGGCATGAGGATGGCGGCCAGGATGGGGGAGATGAGGCCGGTGGCGGCGAGCCCGACGGCCACCCCGTTGTAAGCCAGCGAGACCAGGAGCGCGCGATGCACTGCGCCCAGGGTACGGCGGGCGCCGGCCAGCAGTTCGACGATGGCCGTCAGGCCCTCCGCGCCGGACAGATGCACGTCCGCGGCCTGCAGGCTGGCCTCGGCGCCGCCGTGCACGGCCACGCCGACGTCGGCCGCGGCCAGCGCCGCCGCGTCGTTGACGCCGTCGCCGACCATGACGACCGCGCGGCCCTGCGCGGAGGCGCGCGCTTCATGCACGGCCGCCACTTTGTCTTCGGGCGAGGCCCCCCCCCGCGCCTGCGCGGGCGGAACGTCCAGCTCGCGCGCGACGGCCGCGACCACGCGCGGATGATCGCCGGAAAGAATGCGCAACTCCCAGCCGCGGGTGCGCAAATCCTTCACCATTTGAGCGGCGCCGGGGCGCAGCGCGTCGCCGAGCTCGGCCAGTCCGGCGAAGCGTCCGTCCACGGCGATTGCAACCGGCGTGAGGCCGCGGGCCAGCGCCGCCTCCAACTGCGCGGCGGGCACCGGCGCGCCGCAGGCGGCGGCGAAGGCCGGCGAACCCGCCAGCACCCGGCGGCCGCCGACCTCGCCCTCGACGCCCTGGCCGGGAATCAGGCGCACTTGCATGGCCATCGGCAGCGCGAGCCCCGGCGGCGCCAACTCGCGCAGCGCCGCCGCGTGCGGTCCGGCGGCCTGGGCTTCGAGCGCCGCCGCCAGCCGCGCCGTCTCCGCGCTCCCGCTCCAGCCGCGCAGTGCGAAGCGGCCCTCGGTGAGGGTTCCGGTTTTGTCAAGGATGAGCACGCCTGGCCGCGCCAACCGCTCCAGAGCCGCGCCGCGCTTCACCAGGAAGCCGCGCCGCGCCGCGCGGCCGATGGCCGCGGTGAGCGCCAGCGGCGTGGCCATGCCCAGCGCGCAGGGGCAGGCCACCAGCAGCAGCGCCATGGCGCGGTCGAGCGCGGTCGCGGCGCCGAGACTGCTCCAGAAGGCGGCCGTGCCCAGGGCGATCACCAACACCGCCGCCGTGAACCAGCCGGCCATGCGATCGGCGAAGAGCACGATCGGCGCGCGTTCCGCAGCGGAGCGGGCCACCAAGGCCGCGATGCGGCCGACGCGCGTTTCGGCGCCGGTGCGCTCGACTTCCATCTCGATGCGCGAACTCAGGCTGGTCGTGCCGGCGTGCACCGCGGCGCCGGGGCCGAGCGCCACGGGCCGCGACTCGCCGGTCAGCAAGGAGAGGTCGAAGCCCGAACTGCCGGCGACGATGCGGCCGTCGGCGGGCACCCCCTCGCCGGCCAGCACTTCGACGCGATCGCCGGCGCGCAGAGCGGCGACGGGAACTTCGCGCGCCGGACCAGCCGAACTCAGCAGGCGCGCCACCGCGGGCGCGAGCGCGTGCAGCAGAGCCAGCGAATCGTGCGCGCGGCGCTGCTGGCGGCGCTGCAAGAAGCGGCCCGTCAGCAGCAGGAAGACCAGAATGCCGACCGCTTCGAAATACACCTCGCCCTCGCCGCGCCAGACGTTCCAGGCGCCGCCGAGGAAGCCCGCGAGCAGACCGATGGCAATCGGCAAATCGGCGTGCGGCGCGCGCGCGCGCAGCGCGTTCCAGCCGCCGCGCAGGAAGACGCGGCCGGGCCAAACCAATGAGAGTGCGGCGAGCGCCAGTGAAGTCCAGCGGAAGAAGCTCTGGAAGCCGGGCTCGATCGAATGCAGCGAGCCGCCGTAGAGCGCGAAGGCGATGCCCATCAGATTGCCGGCGATGGCGCCGGCGACGCCGATGCGCACGAGTTCGCGCCGCTCTTCGGCGCGGCGCAACTCGGCCTCGCCCTTTTGCGCCGGATGCGGCGGATAGCCGAGCCGGTCGAGGGCGCGCGCGGCGGCGGACAGGCTGACGCGCGCCGGATCCCAGCGCACTTCGGCGACGCCGCGGGTCAGGTCGAGTCGCGCGGACTCCACGCCCGGCACGATCTTGGGCAGGCGCTCGACCAGCCACGCGCAGGCCGCGCAGTGCACGCCTTCGAGGTAGAGCTCGACGCGGCCGCGGCCTTCTTTGACTTCCGCGCAGGCGGCGAGCAGCGAGGGATCGTCGAACTCGGCGAAACTCCGGCCGCTGCTGCGCGCCGGACGCGGAGCGGCTGCGGCCTCGCGCAGGCGACGGCTCCAGCCTTCCTCCAGGCCCCACTCCCGCAGGGCCGTGTGGACGGTGCGGCAGCCGGCGCAGCAGAATTGCGGCGCGGCATCGGCGCCGCGGAGCTCGGCCGGGACGGGGAGTCCGCAATGTGCGCACGCGGCCTCCGCGGCCTCTGCGGCCTCTGGCCGCTGCAAAGGCTGTGAATCCTGTCCCTCTCTTACTCTTACTCCTGACAACACGCCGGCTCTCCTCCCTCCTCCGTTCCCGCGAACGCCGGCGCGCTCAATCTCGGCAGCAGCGCCGTCAACGCCACCGCCAGCAACAACCCCGCCGCGACCGCCGGCGCCCGCTTCCGAATCGCGGGCGTCACTCGCTGCGCCAGGAATCCCACCGCAAACAGCGCCGGCACCGTGCCCGCCCAGAAGGCCGCCATCGTCGCGGCTCCGGCCAGCGCGCCGCCGATCGCCGCCGCCGCCGCCAGGAACAAGTACAGGAATCCGCAGGGCAGCAGCGCCGTCAACAAACCCAGCGCGAATCCGCGCACTCCCGGATCCGCTTCGGCGACGACTCGCGTGGCGGACGCATAAATGCGACCCAGCCGCGTCTTCGCCGCCGGCACCGGCAGCCGCACGCCCAGCGCGCGCGCCAGCATCCATGCGGCCGTCGCGATCACCAGAGCCACCGCGACGATCGTGCCGGCGCGGCCGATGCCCGCCGCTTCGCCGCCCAAATCCAAGGCGGCGCCGCCGGCTCCCGCCAGCGCGCCCAGCGCGCTGTACGAGATCAGCCGGCCAGCGTGATAGAGCAGCAGACTGCGTCCGCGCGAAGCCGTGCCCGCGACGAAGCAGGCAATGCCGCCGCACATGCCCGCGCAGTGCAGGCTGCCGATCAGGCTGGCGCCGAAGACGCCCGCGAGGAAGGCCGGACTCAAGGCCGCGCGACCTCTTTGCGCAAGAATCCGTGCCAAGCGCCGGCGGCGCCGCTCAGACTGACTTCCCATTGCCAGAGGCCAGCGCGGTCCACGGGCAGGGTTGCGCGGTACAGGCCGGGCTCGCCGCCGGCCGCGAAGTCGGCGGCGCGCGGCTGGCCGGCGCGCGCGTTGTGAAAGCCGATCAGGCTGCCGGCGAGGCCCTCGACGGGGCGGCCGGCGGCGTCGCGCACGCGCAGCTGCACCGTGCCCTCCGCGGCGGCGGAGGCGGGCGGCGGCGCGAGTTCCAGCTGCCACGCCAATTCGTCCGTGGCGGCGCGGCGCGCCAACTCAGCGTCCCAGGCCTGGCCGTGGGCGTACGCCTGTTCGTCGGCCGCGAAGGAAGGGTCGTCGAGCACCAGGGCCACGCGCCAGGCGCCGAAGATCACCGTGGCGCCGAGCAGGAGCGCCGGAAACCACTTCCACAAGGTCGCCTCACTCATCTTCCTCATCCTCCTCGTGACCGAGCGGTCCCGGCAAGGTTTCTTCGAGGATCTTGTCGTAGCCGGCGCCGTCCTGGATGCGCAGCTGGGCCTCCACGCGCCCGTCGTCGAAGGCGGCGCCGGGAATGATGGCCTGCAGAATCACCGTGCGCTCCTCGCCGGCGGGGATTGTCAGAGGGAACATCGGGGCCAGCAGGCGGGCTCCTTCCGGCTCCAGCAGTTCCAGCGAGTAGGTGCGCGCGGTCTCGTCGCGGTTTTCGATCGAGAGGCGCACCGGGTTGAGGACGGTGCCGTCGGCTTGAGCCAGGAAGGGCACGTTCTGCACGCGCAAGAGGCGCACCAGCGCCGTGTCGCGGCTGGTCAAGCCGATGACGAGGCCGGTGAGGCAGAGCAAGATGATGCCCGGGTAGAGGAGGGTGCGCGGGCGCCAGAATTTGCGGCCGGCGCCGGCCAGCGCATTCTGCGAGGCGTAGCGAATCAGGCCGCGCGGCTTGTGGATTTTGTCCATCACCGCGTCGCAGGCGTCCACGCACTGCACGCAGGCCACGCACTCGAGCTGCAGGCCGTCGCGGATGTCGATGCCGGTCGGGCAGGCGGCGACGCAGAGTTTGCAGTCGATGCAATCCCCGGCGCCGGCCTCCTTGCCGGTCTTGAGATGGCCGCGCGGCTCCCCGCGCTTGACGTCGTAGCCGATGATCAACGAGTCCCGGTCGAGCAGGCCCGATTGCAGGCGCGCGTAGGGGCAGACGATGGTGCACATCTGCTCGCGGAACCAGCCGAAGTCGAAGAGGATGAGCGCCGTCGTGCCCAGCACCAAGGCGAAGGCGGCGGGATGGTCCGCGGGCGAACCGAAGGACCAGGACAGCACGGTGCGCGGCCCGGCGAAGTAGGAGAGGAACGTGTTCGCCAGGTGCAGGGCCAGCACGGTGAAGGCGGCCCAGCGCAGCGCCTTGTTCTTGATGGCGCGCTCGATCGGCCGGAACAGGAATTCCAGATAGACGGTCTGCGGGCAGGCCCAACCGCACCAGGCGCGGCCGGCCAGCGCGGTCACGAGGAAGATGCCCAGGAAGATCGCCAGCAGCAGCAGCATCAGCAGCAGGCTGTCGGTGGGGCGGAAGGCGATGCCGAAGAAGGAGAAGTTGCGCGTCACCAAGTCGAAGCGCATCAGCGGGCGCCCGCCGATCTCGATCCACGGGATCAAGGTGAACAGCGCCATCAGCACCCAGGCCACGATGCGGCGGCGCTGCCACCAGCGGCCCATCGCCACTTTCGGCCGCAGCCACCGGCGGGTGCCGTCCTTGTTCAGAGTGGACAGCACCCGCTCCGGCGGCTCGATCAGCGTCAGTTGCTCGTCCACGGTGGGATCACTTCGCCCTGCGCTTCCTTGGCCACCGCCGGCTTCGTGCCGCGCAGGCCGGCCACGTAGGCGCTCACTTCGGCGATCTGGTTCTCGTCGAGAATGCCCTTCCAGGGCGTCATGCCCTTCTCCAGTTTGCCCTCGCGGACGATGCCGGGGATGTCCTCGATCTTGCGCACGTTGATGTAGTGATCGTCGGTCATGTTGGGACCGACGATGCCGCCGCCGTCCGGCAGGTGGCACGCGATGCAGTAGACGTCCCACACCTTCTTGCCGCCCGCCATGTGCTCCGGATCGGCCATCAGGGCCAGCAAGCCGGCCGCCGACTGGTCCAGGCGCACGCGCGAAGCCTCGAGCTTGGCGGCGGCCTCCTCTTCCTTCGCGTAGCCGGCGGCAATGGTGTTGCCCATCAGGTGGAACCAGATCACGTAGGGGATCGCGAACAGGGCGGTGGCCCAGTAGAGCAGTTTCCACCAGCCCGGGAGCGGGTTGTCGTACTCCTGGATGCCGTCGTAATTGTGATTGGAGAGATTGTCACTCATGGCTGGGGCGCTCCTGCGGCGCGGGCTGGCCGTCGTCGAGCGGCAGCGCCGCGTCGCGGTGGAAGTTGCGGGCGCGGCGCGAGAAGAAGGCCCAGGCGCCGGCTCCGCAGAAGAACAGGAAGAAGAACAGGGTGGCGGCGGTGCGCCAGAAGGCGGGGTCGGACCAGTTCATTGCGCGCCTCCCGCGGTGTCGGTGCCCAGGCGCTTCAGGTAGGCGATCATCGCGATCACTTCCTTCTCCTGGTAGGCCGGCGAGCTCGGGTCGTCGCGCTTCAACTCTTCGTCGAGCCGGCGAGCCTGCGCGCGCGCGTCTTCGACGCAAGACTGGAACTGCGCCTCGTCGTAGGGCACGCCCAGGCGGCGCATGGCGGCGACGCGGCTGGGGATCGCGTCGTAGTCCAGGTCTTTCACGAGCATGTGGCCGTAGGCCGGCATGATCGAGTTGGGCGAGAGATCGCGCGGCTCGCGCATGTGGCGCAGGTGCCACGATGCGGACGGCACGCGCACGCCGACGCGCGCGAGGTCCGGCCCGATGCGGCGCGAACCCCACTGGAAGGGGTGGTCGTAGACCGATTCGCCGGCCTTGCTGTACTCGCCCCAGCGCTCGGTCTCGTGGTGCATCGGCCGCACCATCTGCGAATGGCAGTTGTAGCAGCCTTCGGCGATGTAGATCTCGCGGCCCATCAGTTCGAGCGGCGTGTAGGGTTTCACCGCGCTGATCACCGGCACGTTGGATTCGATGGCGAAGGTCGGGACCACTTCGAAGAGCGTGGCGACAACCACGGCGGCGGTGGTCCACACCGTGAACTTGAGCGGGCGCGCCTCCCAGGCGCGGTGCCAGTTCATCGAGCGGAACCACGCGAAACTGCCGGTACCGGCCGGACGCGGCGCGGGGGCGGGCGGCGCCGCCAGCGCCGGGGCTTCGAACACCGGCTCTTCGTACTGCGCGGGCCGCATCTTCCAGGTCAGGATCAGGTTGATCCCGCACATCGCCATGCCCACCAGGTACATGCCGCCGCCGACGACGCGCACCCAGTACATCGGGATCAGCTGCGTGACGGTCTGCATGAAGTCCGGATAGCGCAGATAGCCCTCGGCGTCGAAGGCGCGCCACATCAGGCCTTGCGTGAGGCCGGCGACGTAGATCGCGACGATGTAGATCAGAATGCCGATCGTGCCCAGCCAGAAGTGCAGCCCGACCCAGCCCGGCTTCGCCATGGCTTTGGTTTGCAGGAGCCGCGGCGTCAGCCAGTAGATCATGCCGAAGACCATGAAGCCGACCCAGCCGAGCGCGCCGGCGTGCACGTGCGCGATGGTCCAGTCGGTGTAGTGCGAGAGCGAGTTGACCGCCTTGACCGAGAGCAGCGGACCCTCGAAGG
>CAYVPL010000094.1:0-9687 GCA_964453755.1 uncultured Planctomycetales bacterium | reverse complement strand
ACTTCGTAGACGCGCACGCGCTTGCCGTTCAGGCGTTTGCGCGCGAGCTTGGCCGTGATCTCGGGCTCGATGCCGAAGCGGTTCGACTTCAATTCCATGCCTTGCAGAACCTCGCGCTTGAAGACTTTGTAGCAGGTCTCCATGTCAGTGAGGTTCAAGTTGGTGAACATGTTCGAAGCCCAGGTGAGCACGTGGTTCGCCAACTGGTGCCAGTACAAGTGCACCCGCACCATGCGCGAGCCGCGGAAGCGGGAGCCGTAGACGACGTCGGCGAGGCCCTTCTCGATCGGCTCGAGCAGCAGCGGGTAATCGGCCGGGTCGTATTCCAGGTCGGCGTCCTGCACCAGCACCACGTCGCCCGTCGCGTGCTGAAAGCCGGTGCGCAGCGCCGCGCCTTTGCCCTGATTGACCGAGTGATAAAAAATGCGCAGGTCGGGATCTTGCTCCAACTCCTTGAGCAACTCCCGCGTGCCGTCGCGCGAGCAGTCGTCCACCAGGATGATTTCCTTGGCGTAAGGCGTGGCGCGCACGCGCGCCAGCAGCTGGCGCAGCGTCTCCCGCTCGTTGAACACGGGGATCACGACCGTCAGGCGCAGGGCCGGGCGCGCTTCGGCGGGCTCTTGTTGCATGCTCCGGCGATTCTAGGCCGTCTCGGCGGGCGACGCAGGACGCCTGTCGCCGTATGATGACCGGCCGCAACCATGCGCGTCCGGCCTCCTCATTCCGCTCCCGCGCTCGCGCTCGCGAGCGCGCTCCTGCTCCTCGGCGCCTGCGACGGCACCCGCGCCGAAGCCCCCGCCGCCGCGGCCGGGCCCGTGAGTTTCGACGAGGCGCGCGCCTTCGCCGACCTGACGTACCTGTGCGAGACGATCGGCCCGCGCCGCATCGCCACGCCGGGCGCCGAAAAGACGCGCGCCTACCTGCGCGCCCAGCTCGAGCCGCACGGCTGGACCGTCGAGGAAAGCAAGTTCGAGGCGACCGCGCCGGAGGGAGCGCAACGCCAAGGCACCTTCACCGGGGTGAACGTGCTGGCCCGCCGCGCCGGCACGCTGCCCGGCGAAATCTGGCTCGCCGGCCACTACGACACCTACGACAAGCCGGGATTCGTCGGCGCCAACGACGCCGGCTCCTCGACCGCGCTGCTGATCGAGCTCGGCCGCCAGCTCGGCGGCGAAGGCCCGCGCGCCGGCATGACGCTGGTTCTGGCCTTCTTCGACGGCGAGGAGAAATTCCCGCCGCTCGCCTGGCACGACGACACCAACTCCACCTTCGGCAGCCGCCACGAGGCCGCGCGCCTGAAGGCCGCCAAGCGCGAGAAGGAAGTGCGCGCCTTCCTGCTCTTCGACATGATCGGCGACAAGGATCTCGGCCTCTTCTTCGAATCCAGCACCGACTCGAAGGCGCGCGGCATCTTCGAGCGCACCGCCTTCGCCCTCGGCGACAAGCAGCTCTTCGTCGGTTCGCGCGAGATCAAGGACGACCACATTCACTTCCGCAAGCTGGGCATCCCGGTCTCCAACTTGATCGACTTCAACTTCGGCCCGAACAATTCCTACTGGCACGAGCTGGACGACAAGATGGACAACGTCAGCGCCGCCAGCCTGGGCCGCGTCGGCCGGCTGACGCTGAGCGCGCTGCCGGAACTGGAAAAGGCTTACGCTCCGGCCCGGCAGTAGGCGCCCGCCGAGAGCCCGCCTAGTTTTCCGCGTCGAGCTCGCGCTCGGCCGCCGGCTCGGGCGCGCGCGGAGCCGCCAAGCGCGGCCGCGCCGCATCCACCGCCGGCGCCGCGGCCAGATCCAGGGGCTGCGACAGATCCTCGGGGATGTCGGCCAGTTCGACGCTGACCACCATCGAGACGCCGCGCTTGCGCATGGTCACGCCGAAGAGGCGTTCGCAGCGGGACATCGTGATGCGGTTGTGCGTCACCACCAGGAACTGCGTGGTCGCGGTGAAGTCGCGCAGCACGTCGAGGAAGCGCTCGACGTTGGCGTCGTCCAGCGCGGCGTCCACCTCGTCGAGCAGGCAGAAGGGCGAGGGCCGCGACTGGAACACCGCCAGCAGCAGGGCCAGCGCCGTGAGAGTGCGTTCGCCGCCGGACAGCAGGTTGATCGAGCGCAGCTCCTTGCCCGGCGGGCGCACGCTGATCTCGATGCCCGCCTCCAGCGGATCCGGACCTTCCGCCAGGGTCAGTTCGGCGCGGCCGCCGCGGAACAGGCGGCGGAAGATGTGCTCGAAGTGGCCTTGCACCGTGGTGAAGGTCTCCATGAAGCGCTGGCTGCACTCCTTGTCCAGCTCGCCGATGGTGGTCTCCAGATTCGCCTGCGCGGCGGCCAGATCGCCCCGTTCGCGCTCGAGGAACTGCAGGCGGCCCTCGCGCTCTTCCAATTCCTGGACGGCTTCGAGGTTCACGGCGCCGAGCGATTCGATGCGGTGCTTGAGGTCGGCGAGCTCGGCGCGCAGCGCGGGCTCCTCCGCTCCTTCCGGCAGCGGCGCGGACGGATCCACGCCCAGCGAGCGGGCCAGATCGTCGATGCCCTGGCTGAACTCTTCCATCACCGAACGCACCAGTTCGGCGCGGCTCATTTCGGCGCGCTGCAATTCGAGAGCCTGCTCCTGGCGGCGCCCGAGCAGGTTTTCGAGCGTGCTGCTCTCGCCGGCCACGCGGCCCCGCTCGAGGGCCAGCACTTCGGCGGCGCGTTGCGACTGCGCGGCCGCCTCTTCGAGGCGCTCGCTCAACTCGGCGCGGCGCCGCAACAGAGAATCGCGCTCGGCGCGCGCGGCCTGGGCCTCCGCCCGCAGGCCGTCGAGCCCGCTCAGCAATCCTTGCACCTCGCGCGCGACGGCGGCGACCTCCTGCTCGCGCTGCGACACGGCGTGCGCGTAGCCTTGGCTGCGCTGGCTGGCGTGCGCGTGCTCCTGTTCGGCGCGCTCGCGCGCGGCACGCGCCTCGTGCAGCGCCTGGGCCGCGCGGTCGTAGGCCTCGTCAGCCCCCGCCGCGCCGTCTTGCAGCGCCTGCAGTTCGTTCTCGGCGGCCAGGCGGCGGGCTTCGGCGGCGTCGCGCTCGGCGGCGGCTGCCGACTCCTGCAACTGCGCAGCCTCCGCGGCAGCGCGCAAGGCGTCCTCTTCGCGGGCCACGGCGGCCTCTTCCTGCGCCATCGCTTCGGCGCGCTTGCGCGCGTTCTCGCGGCGCGCCACCAGATCGTCGTCGGTGGCCTGAGCCTTGCGGCGCCGCTCTTCCGCCGCGACCTGAGCGGCTTCGGCTTCGCGCAGGGCGTCGGCGGCGCGCTGCTCCAGTTCGAGCGTGCGCGCCTGCGCGGCGGCGGTGCGCTCGGCGGCGCTCTGCGCCGCGTCGCGCTCGTTGCGCCGGGCCAGCGGACCGACCGCGTCCTCGAGCAGGATGCCGCGACGCACCCAGCCCGGTCCGTGCGCCTCGCCGTCTTGTGAGAGGAAGACGCTTCCAGGATGCGCCTCCGCCAGCCGCGCCGCGTCGGCGCCGGTGGCGACGAGGTAGACCGGGCCCAGGCGACGGCACAAAGCGGCGATGCGCTCGGGCGCGCCGCGGAACATCTGCGCCAGAGGGGCGGCGCCTTCCACCGGGCGCACGGCCGGAGCGTCGGCGCGCGGGAACAAGAAATCCGCGGCGCCGCCGGCCGGCTCAATGCCGCTCGCTGCGGCGCGATCCTTCACCCACAGCGCGTGCTGGATCCGGCCGAGCAGGTTCTCGAGCAGGCGATCCCAAGGCGCCTCGATTTGAATGCCTTCGAGCGCCCACTCCGCCTGCGCGCCGGCGCGCTCGCGCATCTGCTGCAGATGCTGCGGCACGGCGGCGGTCTCTTCCTCGACCGCGCGCATCGCATCCCAGCGGGCGCGGGCGGCGGCGGCCTTCTGCCGCGCGGCGTGCGCGGCTTCGGCGCAGCCGGCGTGGTCGGCGCGGCGCATCTCGCGCTGCGCGGCCGCGGTCTGCGCGGCTTGACGCGCCTCGCCCAGCAGGCGCGTGGCCGCCTCCGTCTCGCGCTCCAGAATCTCCGCTGCGGCGGCGGCCGCGCTGGCTTCGCCTGCCCGCTCGCTGCGCCGGCGCTCGAGCGCGCGCAGCAAGCCCTCGGCCTCGCCGCGCTGCTTGGCTTCGTGCGCGACGCGATTGTTCTGCTGCGTGCGGGCGTCGAGCGCCTCCAGCATCTCCTGGCGCAGGCGCTCGAGGCGCTCGCGCAGGCCGGCGCGCGCGTCGCGCGCGGCGGCGAACAAGGCTTCGGCGCGGGTCACTTCGGCCTGCGCGCTTTGCAGCGCGGACAGCGCCTGCTCGGTGGCCGCGGCCAGACCGGCGCCGGCGCTGCGATCGGCGGCTTGACGACCCTCGATCTCGCCCAGCCGGGCGCGATCCTTCGCGACGCGCGCCTCGCCCTCGGAGGCCCGCGTCTCCAGGCCGGCGATGCGCTCTTCCAGGCCCGCGACGCGCTCTTTGACTTCTCCGGTCTCGCTGCGCGTCGCCTCGTGCCTGCGGCGCAGCGCCTCGTCTTCGCGCTCGAGGGCGCCCAGGCGTTCTTCGGCCTGGCGCCGCTGCCCGCGTAGAGTTTCGATTTCGCTCTCCAGCGCCGCGGCGGCTTCGCGCAGGCGGCGTTCGCCGGCGGCCAGCCCGGCCGAGTCGGCGCAGGCGATGCGCACGCGCAATTCGCGGTACCGGTCGCGCATCTCCATCCAGCGCTTGGCCTTGCCGGCCTGCAAGCGCAGCGAGCGCACGACGCGGCCGATCTCGGCCAGCACGTCGTCCACGCGCGCGAGATCCTGGGCCACGCGCTCGAGTTTCAGGCGCGCCTCGTGCTTGCGCGCCTTGTAGCGCGAAATGCCCGCAGCTTCCTCGAACACGCCGCGCCGCTCGTCGGCGTTCGCGGCCAGCACGGCGTCGATCTTGCCTTGCGCCAGCACCATGTAGCCGCGCACGCCGAGGCCCGTGTCCATCATCAGATCGCGCACGTCCTTGCGGCGCACCTTGCGGCCCTGCAGCAGGAATTCGCTCTCGCCGGTGCTGAAGAGGCGCCGCGCCACCGACACTTCGCCGCCGGGCTCGACCACCTTGCCTTCGGGATCGCCCATCACGACTTCCACCATCGCATAGGGCGCGCCGGCGCGGCCTTCGCTGCCCTTGAAGATCACGTCTTCCATCGCGTCGGCGCGCAAGATTTTGGCCGAGCGCTCGCCCAGCACCCACAGCAGCGCGTCCACCACGTTCGACTTGCCGCAGCCGTTCGGGCCGACGATGCCGGTGAGACCGCGCTCGACCGGAATCACCGTGCGGTCGGCGAAGGATTTGAATCCTTCCAGTTCAATGCGCTTGAGGTGCATGCGTTCGGCTTAAACGGCTTCGCGGGCGGACGGGGTCTGGCCCGCCCTGAACCGGCTGGCCCACGGCGATGCGTGCACCCAGGCGGACGGGAGTTCGAGCCAGGGTGCAGTGTCGAGCGCCAAGGCCACCATTTCAACGGATTCGAGGCTCCAGCACCAGCCGATTCGCAGGGCATCCGTGCCGGCGACGCCTTCGCGGTCGGCGAGACGGGCCCCGGCCGCCTCGGCGAGGGGCGGCGAAAAGTGCTCGCTGCGCAGGCCGGCGCGGCGCGGAGCGCGGTCGAAGGCGTCCCGCAAGCTGAGCAGGGTGCGGCGCAACCGCGCTCGGCGCAGCTCCGGATCCGGGTAAAGGATCTCCAGCGCCAATTCGAGGCCGGCGGGCAGGAGCACCACGCGCGGGAAGGCTTCGGCCTGCGCGCGCGTGGCCAGGGCGGCCAGGGCCTGGCAGGCATACTCCAGGCTGTCGGCGAGAGCCTGGTGGAAGGACAGTTCTTCCCAGGCGCCGGCCGCGCGCGCCACGGCGGCCAGATTCACCACTCCGGCGCGGTCCACCGTGCTGCACAGGATTTCCGCCGCGGGCGGCAGGCGCGGCTGCGGCGGCGCCCACTGCACCAGGGTCTGGCCGCGCGCGCTGAGTTCCTGCCGCTCTTCCTCGCGCAGGCCGAGGAAGACCGCAGCCGGCATGGCGTGCCAAAGTCCGGCGCGGCTCCAATCGAGGGCCAACTGCGCGTCCGAGGTCGCGAGCCGCAGGCGCGCGGAGCCGCCGCTCAGCCAGGTCGGCGCGCTGCGTGCGAGGGCGCCGGGGCGCGTGCGCTCCGGCAGGAACACCTGCAGTTCGTGCGTGCGCGGCCGCTGCGCCTCGACGCGGCGCCAGAAGGCTTCTTCTTCTTCGTCCTCGCCGGGGCGCAGGCGCTGGCAAAGCGGTCGCAACCAGTCGCCCAGACCGAGGATCTCGAAGGCGCCCGATTCCCAACTTTCGCGCTGCGGATCGCTGAGGACCTCCTCGAGGGCGAAGCGAGCCAGCAGTTCTTCACCCAGCGCGGGACGCGGGTCCTGCACGTCGGGGCCGATCGAGGGCAAGGCCGCGCCGCCCACGCCGAGCGGCAAGCAGGCGCCGCCGAGCCAGGCGCGCAGATGCCGGCGGTCGAGTCCGAGACGCTCCGGAGTCGGCGCGCCCGAGCTCAGGCCCAAGGTGCGGCATTCGTTGTCGGCCAGAGCGGAGACCAGCCGCCCGGTCAGGTGGCGGATGCCCAAGGCGGCCGAGCGGCGCTCGACGCGGCGCGCGACCCGCCGCGCCACCAAGCCTTCGAGGTAGCGGTCGCGCACGAGCGAGCGCGCCAGGCGCGCCCGATCCCAAGGCGCCGAACGCTCGTCGCGTCCGCCCTGGCCGTGGACGCGCAGATCCTGCACGAGCAACTGCTCGTCGGAACGGTATTCCTCGTAGGCGCGCGCCGAAGCCGCGCAGCCGAAGCGGAGCAGCACGTCGGCCACTTCGGCGGCGATGCGCTCGGTCTCGACCGGATCCTCCTTCAGGCGGGCCAGCCGCAGCGTCACCGTCTCACAAAATTGGCGCGCGAAGTCCACGCTCTCGCCGCCGGCCTCGAGGGCCGACTCGAGCGATTCGATCAGGCGCAGCTCCTCGAAACTTTCCTCGGAGCCGTCGCGCTTGCGCACGCGCGAGAAGGTCATCCGGTTGGATTGCCCTTTTGCAGGAGCGGCTTCAACTCGTCGAGGAATTGCTGCACGTCCTTGAATTCACGGTAGACGCTGGCGAAGCGCACGTAGGCCACCTGGTCGAGCTTCTTGAGTTCTTCCATCACCAGCTGGCCAATGTACTTGGAGCTGACTTCGCGCTCGAACATCTCGGTCAGACGGCGCTCGATGTCCGAAGTGATCCGCTCCAGGTCCTCGATGGCCACTGGCCGCTTCTCGCAGGCCTTGAGCATCCCCTTGAGCATCTGTCCGCGGTCGAAGGGCACGCGCGAGCCGTCCTTCTTCACCACGCGCAGAGGGGTTTCCTCCATGCGCTCGTAGGTGGTGAAGCGGCGGTTGCATTCCAGGCACTCACGGCGGCGGCGGATCGAGAGTCCGTCGGCCGAGGCCCGGGAGTCAATGACCCGGTCGTTGTCGGTGTTGCAGAAGGGGCAGCGCACGGCCGGAATGCCTGGAAGGCAGCTGGGGCTCCAGGGTTCTACCACAAGGGGTAGGGTTCCTCCAGGATAAGGTCGCCCCGATGCCACAACCCCCCGGCTCGCCCGCCTGCCCTGCCCTGCCGCCGGTGATCGGTCACCGCGGAGCCGCGGGCAGCGCCCCCGAGAACACCCTTGCCGGATTCCGGCGGGCGGCTGCGCTCGGGCTGAGTTGGATCGAATGCGATCTGCGGCTGAGCGCCGACGGCGCGCCCGTGTTGCTGCACGACGCCAGCCTGGAGCGGACGACCAACGGCCGGGGCCTTCTGGCGCAGCGGTGCGCGCGGGAGCTGGCGGCGCTGGACGCCGGCTCCTGGTTCGACGCCCGCTGCGCCGGCGAGCCGCTGCCGACGCTGGCTGCCGCGCTCGCTTGCTGGCGGGAGCTGGGCCTGGCGGCGAACCTGGAACTCAAGACCGAGGACGGCAGCGCCGAAGCCCTGGTCGGCGCCGTCGCCGACGTGCTGGCAGCCGCGCAGTTTCCGCGGCCGCTGCTGATCTCCAGTTTCGAGCCCGAGGCGCTGGCGGCCGCGCGCGCGCGCCTGCCCGCGCTGCCGCGCGCCTTGCTCGTCGAGACCGTGAGCGAGAGCGCCCTGGCGCGCGCGAGAAGTTTTGACTGCTGCAGCATCCACGCCGCCGCGGAAAGTCTGCTGCCGCAGCAGGTGGCCGCGGCGCGCGCGCGCGGCTTCGCCGTTCTCGCCTACACGGTGAACGAACCGGCGGCGGCGCAGCGCCTGTGGGCGCAGGGAGTCGCCGCCGTCTTCAGCGATTTTCCGGAACGTTTGACAATTCTTCCCGGATCCGCGCCGCCACCCGCGCTCGCGCCGCCGGACTGAGCAGGAAGCCGCAGCGCGTGCGCCGCAGCAGCAGATCGTCGGCGCAACGCGCCCATTCGCGGCGCACGGCATGCACGAGTTCGGCCTCGCGCAGACCGGCGCCGTAGTCCTCGCCCAAGTCGGCGGCGCAGCGGGCGTCGCGGGCGATCGCCAGCGCCTGCTCGCCCTGTCGCTCGGCCAGCGCCCGAGCATCGCCGGCCGGCAGATCGGGAATTTGCTCCTGCAAGGCGCGCGCGATGGCCGCCGCCGAGCGGCCCGGCGCGCCGCGCGCATCCTTGCGGTGCGTCCAGGGCGGACCCATGCCGAGCACGTCGCCACGCAGCAACTCGAGCGCTTCGGCTGCCAGCGCGCGATGCGTGGTCAACTTGCCTCCGAACACGTGCAGGATGGCCGGACCGAGCGGGTGGCGGACGCGCTCGAGCCGACGGTCGCGGCTGATGCGCGCAGGGTTCGGCGAGCCGTCGTCAAAGAGCGGCCGCACGCCGACGAAGGAGTCCACCGCCTCGCCGGCCTGGGGCGGATTCCGGAACCAGCGCGCCAAGGTGCGGCAGAGGTATTGGATTTCCTCGTCCGTGACGCGGGCCGACTGCGGCGCGCCGGCCAGCGGCGTGTCGGTGGTGCCCACCAAGAGATGGCCCGCATGCCACGGCAACACGAAGACCACGCGCCGGTCTTCGGCTTGCAGCAGATAACCGTGGTCGCCTTCGTACCAGCGGCGGAAGACGAGATGACTGCCTTGCACGAGACGCACCTTCGCCGCGGGCGGCGCCGCCGCCACGCGGCTCGCGACATCGGCCACCCAGGGACCTGCTGCATTCACGAGCGCGCGCGCCAGCACCACGCGCACGGGTCCGCGGGGCGCGCCGCTCTCCGGCTCGCGATCCTGCACCTGCACCTGCCAGGCTCCCGCCACCGGCCGGGCCGCGAGGAACGCCGTGCGCGGCGCGATGCGCGCGCCGAGCGCCGCCGCTTCCTGCGCCAAGGTCAGAACCAGCCGCGCATCGTCCGTCCAACCGTCGTGCAAGGCGAAGCCGCGGCGGCAGTGCGCCCGCAGCGGCGCGCCCGCCGGCTCCCGATCCAGGCGCAGCGCGCGCGCAGCCGGCAAGGCGCGGGCGCCGCCGATCATGTCGTAGAGCAGCAGGCCGAGGCGCAGTTGCCACCGCGGGCGCAGCGCGGCATCGTGCGGCAGCACCAACTCCAGCGGCCGGACCAGGTGCGGCAGGCTGCGCAGCAGGAGCGCGCGCTCGCGCAGCGCCTCGCGCACCATGCGCCACTCGCGCTGCTCCAGGTAGCGCAGGCCGCCGTGGATGAGCTTGCTCGTGGCGCTG
>CAYVPL010000093.1:0-9773 GCA_964453755.1 uncultured Planctomycetales bacterium | reverse complement strand
CAGCCTGCAGCTCGGCGCGCAGCACCGACTCGTCCATGCGGGCCAGCACAGCGCCTGCGGCAACCGTGTCGCCGGTCTCGGCCAGCACCTCGATGAGACGGCCGGAGCGCTCGAAGGCCAGATGCGCGCGCTGCCGGCTGCCGACGTCGCCGACCACGTTGACGACTTCCAAGACCTCGCCGACGGCCGCCTCCACGAAGGTCACGGGGAAGACGAAGCCGCCGCCGCCCGTCGGGCCGGCCGCCGCGGGCGGCTCATCCTCGCCGCATCCGGCCAAAGTCAGACAGAGCAGCGAACAGACCGCGAGGTGCGAAGCCGTCATGCTGGACGGCCGATCCTAGCGTCGCGGTCTAGGCGAACTGCTCGAGCGAGGGGCCGGAGAAGCCCTTGCGGATCTTCTCCAGCGCGCCCGCCTGAATCTGCCGCACCCGCTCCAGGGAAATGCCCAGGATGCGCCCCACTTCAGCCAGAGTCGTGATCGCCTGACCGCCCAGGCCGTAGCGCATCTGCAGCACGGCCTGCTCGCGTTGCGTGAGCTGCGCGACCGCCTCGAACAGATGCTGACGCATCTGCTCCGGCTCTTCCGCGTCCACCAGCGGATCGGTCGCCGGAGCTTCGAGCAGGTCCACGAACTCCGCGCCTTCGGCGCCGTCCGCGCTGCGGTTGAGCGAGGAGGTGTAGCGGTTGCCCGACACGGCCGTGGCCGCGAGATCCGGATCGACGTCGGCTTCGAGCGCCACCGCGGCGACGTCGTGCATGCCGGCCTGCAGCGTCGAGGCCGCCTTGCTCAGCTTCTTCATCGCCTTCTGGATGTAGGCCGGCACGCGCACCGTGCGCGACTGGTTGTAGATGGCGTTGAGGAAGGCTTGGTTGATCCAGTAGCCGGCGTAAGTCTTGAAGAGCACGCCGCGGCGGAAGTCGAAGTTCTCGACCGCCTTGAACAGGGAAAGATTGGCCTCCTGCACCAAGTCCTCGGGCGCGACGTTGACGTAGCGGTACTTCTCGAGCAGCTTGAACACCAGGTAGAGGTTGCGCTCGACCAGCTCGTTGCGCGCCAGGACGTAATCCTGGGTGCGGCGGCGGATCTTCTCCTGCTGCTCGGGCGTGCACGTGGCCGGCGCGCAATTGCTGCAGTCCGGATCAATGGACTCCGGCAGGCGGAGGACGTCCTCCTCGGGAAGGCCGGCCTCGCGGCGGGCCTTCTGCAGGCGCAGGACAAGCAGCTCCAGGCCCATGCAGAAGCGCAACTCCTCGGCGCGATCCATCAGCGGGATGCGCGAGATGTCGAGCCGGTAGGGGTCGCGGGCTGCCGCAGCCGGCTTGCGCCGGGCGAAGGACAGGTCGATCTGGACTTCCTCCCGGTCCAGGGCCTTGAGGATGCGGGGCGCCTCCCGGTCGAAGGTTTCGGCCGTCAGGCCGTCCGCCAGGGCACTCAGGGAAAGGGTGCGGGGCATGGTTTTCATGGACTTCGCTCTGTTTACGAGGGTGTGACCCGGTTATTAGCATGAATTAGGTGCTCTATCCGAAACAAACGTTTGAACCATGAAATAATCTCTGGTTATGGATCTTTGCTCCGCCCCCCCCTGGGGCGAAACCAGGACGGGTCAGCCCTGGTATTCCTTGCTGCGCATGACGGCACCAATTCTCCTCATTTCTGCTTTTTTACTCGCCCAGCAGCCCACCGTGGACTACCGCCTCGAAAGCGACGGAGCGGGCGAATGGCGGGTCACCGTCAGCGGGCAGGGCTTCGACCCGGCGGGCGGCTCCATCAGCCTGGACCTCGACGGCTGGGGCGAGTGGCGGGAGGTGGATTCCCTCTACTTCCAGCTGATCGCGGTGGAGCCGGCGCCGGATGCGCTCCCGCCGACGCAACTGCCGCCCTTCGAGTTGAAGGCCCTCACGCCGGAGGGCGGCTTCCGGGTGCAGTACAGCCTGCGTCCCACCTGGTTGGGCAGCCGCGCCCAGGACCAGCACGGTCTGCTCCCCTTCCGCGCTCCGACCTACGAAATGGGCCAGAGCCGCAACGTCTTCCTGTCCGTGCGTCAGGGCAGCGACCCGGCGCCGACCGCGACGGTCGAATTGGCGCCGCCGGAAGGATCCGGCGCCTTTAGCGGCTGGGCCGGCGCCAGCGCGGGCGCGCAGAAGGCCGCGGTGGATCCCTCGGCCTGGAACGGCATCTTCGCCTTCGGTCAGACGCGGGCGAGCCGCACGTACGGCCTGCCCACGGCCCCGATCCTGGTCTGGCAGTTCGGCGCGGCCAAGGACTTGACGGAGACCGTGGGCCTGAACGTCGAAACCTTGGCGGCGGCGATGGCCGAAGCGCTGCAGTGGCCCGCGCCGAATCCTCTGCACGTGTTCATCACGGACGCGGGCGACGGCGGCATGGCGTCCGAGCAGGGATTCATCGTCAACTACCGCGCTGCGACGCCCGATTTCCATCAATTCAGCCCCTACTTCGCACAGAGCGTCGCCCACGAACTCTTTCACAATTGGCTCGGCATCGCGGTGCCGGGGCGGGAGGACATTGCCTGGTTCCACGAAGGCTTCACCGATTATCTCGCCCTCTGGTTCATGGCGGCGAACGGCGTCTGTCAGCGGACCTGGCTCGCGGACCGCCTGCTGGAGCTGGAGAGCGCCGCGCTGACCGAGTCGGCGCTCGGTCAGGTGGCCTTCGCCGATCCGGCGGTGGCATGGCGCGACGGCGACGGTCCGCTCGAACGGATGGCTTATCAGGGCGGCGCCCTGCTGGCCTTCCGGCTCGACGTCGAGCTGCGCGCGCAAGGCAAGCCGGGCCTGCCCGCGCTGATCGCCGATTTTCTGCGCGAGGGCGGCCCGCCGTCGCGAGAACGGATTCGCGCCTGGATCGAGGCGCAGGGTCTCGGCGGCTTCTATGACAAGTACATGGAGGGCATGGCCTTGCCGGAGACGGCGCAAGCTCTCGAACTGGCGGGATTCCGCCTCGAGCACCGCGCCGTGCCGATCACTTATCTCGGCATCGAGGCGGAAGGCGACGGCCTGGGCGCGCGCATCCTGAGCGTGGACGCCGCCGGGCCCGCGGCCCAGGCCGGGCTGCAACCGGGCGACGTCGTCACCGGCTATACGCCGACGCGGGACAGCGCGGTCACGGTCGAGCCGGGCCTGGGCCTGACCCACCGTTTCGGCCTCACGCTGCTGGATCCGGCCGCCAAGAGCATGCAGCTGTGGGTGGAGCGCGACGGCGCGAACGTCGAAGTGCGCATCACGCCGCGGCCGATGTCCGGCGGTCTCGAGCGCAAGACGGCGGACCCCGGCGCGAGCCTGGACCCGTTCTTCCGGTTCGCTCCTTAGTCGAGCGACTCGGAGCGGCCGCCCTTGCGCTGGCTCTGCGGCAGAATCGCCTTGCGCAGGCGGATGTTCTTCGGCGTCACCTCGACCAACTCGTCGTTGCGGATGAATTCGATCGCCCGCTCGAGCGTCAGCGGCACCACCGGAGTCAGCAGCACGGCTTCGTCGCTGCCGGAAGCCCGCATGTTGGTCAGCTTCTTGGTCTTGCAGACGTTGACGTTGAGGTCGTTCTCGCGGTTGTGCTCGCCGATGATCATGCCTTCGTAGACGCGCTCGCCGGGCACGGTGAAGAGCTGGCCGCGTGGCTCCAAGTGGAAGATGGCGAAGGCCACGGCCTCGCCTTGGCGGTCGGAGATCAGCGAGCCGGTCTGGCGCGCCTCGATTTCGCCGCGGTGCGGCTCGTAGCCCATCAGCAGCGCGTTCATGATGCCGGTGCCGCGCGTGTCGGTGAGGAATTCGCTGCGGTAGCCGATCAGGCCGCGCGACGGGATCGAGAACTCGATGCGGACGCGGCCGGCGCCGTGGTTCACCAGATTGATCATGCGGCCCTTGCGCTCGGACAGCTTGCGCGTCACGACGCCGACGTACTCCTCGCCGCAGTCCACGAACAAGTGCTCGATCGGCTCGAGGCGCGAGCCGTCGGTGGCCTGCTTGAAGATGATTTCCGGCCGGCCGACCAGCAGTTCGAAGCCTTCGCGGCGCATGGTCTCGAGCAGGATCGCCATCTGGAACTCGCCGCGCCCCTGGACCACGAAGTTGTCGCCCTCGGTGCCCTCGACCACGCGCAGCGCCACGTTGTGCAGCGTTTCCTTCATCAGGCGCTCGCGCAATTTGGTGGATTGGACGAACTTGCCTTCCTGGCCGCAGAAGGGCGAATTGTTCACCGAGAAGCGCATCGCGATGGTCGGCTCGTCCACCGCCACGCGCTTGAGCGCCTTGGGCGCGGTTTCGGCGCAGATCGTGTCGCCGATTTCGGCGCCTTCGGCGCCGGACAGGATGGCGATCTCGCCGGCCGCCAATTCTTCAACAGGATCGAAACCGACGCCCTGATAGACCTGCAGCGACGTGGTCTTCAGCGGCTGCGGCTCCGGGCCGTGGCCGAGGCGCACCAGCCGGTCCCCGCGCCGCACCTTGCCGTTCACGACGCGGCCCACCGCGAGGCGGCCGACGAAGTCGGACCAGCCGAGGTTGGAGACCAGCATCTGGAAGGGCGCCTCCGGGTCGTAGCTCGGCGGCGGCAGGTGCTTGACCACGGCTTCGAAGAGCGGCAGCAAATCCTTGCGGGGCGCGTCGAGGCTGGCGAAGGCCTGGCCTTCGCGGCCGATCGCGTACAGCACCGGGAAGTCGATCTGCTCCTCGTCGGCGTCGAGGTCGATGAACAAGTCGTAGATCTCGTTGAGCACCTCGGCCGGCCGCGCGTCGGGCCGGTCCACCTTGTTGATCACGACGACGATCTTGATCTTGGCGTGCAGCGCCTTGGACAGCACGAAACGCGTCTGCGGCAGCGGGCCCTCGGAAGCGTCCACCAGCAGGATCGCGCCGTCCACCATCTGCAGCGCGCGTTCGACTTCGCCGCCGAAGTCGGCGTGGCCGGGCGTGTCGAGGATGTTGATCTTGACGCCCTGCCAGCGCAGCGAGCAGTTCTTGGCGGCGATGGTGATGCCGCGCTCGCGCTCCAGGTCCATGCTGTCCATGACGCGCTCGGCGACGGCCGCGCCTTCGCGGAACGCGCCCGCCTGGCGCAGCATCACGTCCACGAGGGTGGTCTTGCCATGGTCCACGTGCGCGATGATCGCGATGTTGCGGACGTCTTCCCTGCGTGCGAGATGTTTCACGGTTGCGGTTTTCGGGGGAAGGATTCTATCCGCGCCCCTGCCCGATCCGCCTGCCAATCCGGCATTTCAGCGCGGCACGGCGTTTGCCATAATGCCCCCGGCATGCCCACATCCCACCCGTCTTACGACCCCGCCTCGTTCTGGTTGCTCATCACGGATGCGCGGCGCTCGCGTCTGTTTCACGGCAAGCGCACGCCGGCGGGCCGCTTGCACCTCGACGAGAAAGCGCGGCTCGACGAGGTCTGGCAGGAGCAGGAGCACCACCGCCCGGCGCCGCTCGGCGCGCCCTCCGGCCGCAGCTACATCGACGCGGGTCACGCGGACGAGGAGCGGATGCACCGCTTTGCCAAAGCCGTGTCCAGCTGGATGGACGAGCAGGCGCGCGGCCTCAAGTTCTCGAAACTGCATCTCTTTGCTCCGAAGCGCTTCCTGGGCGTGCTGCGGCCGGAGTATTCCGGCGGCATGAAGCAGCTGGTGGTGGACGAGGCCCACGATCTGGCGCAGTTGTCGGCTGGGGAACTGGCCGAGCATCCGGCCGTGACGGCGATTCCGCCGGCCGACGAGCGCAAAATTCTCGACGATCACCTGAAGCAGCGGGACTAGAAGAGGCAGAGCCCGCCGGCGGCCGTCAGCGCGAACGCAGGGGCGTCCGTTGAGCGCCGTCGGGCTCGAAGTTGTCCGGCGCCAGCCAGCCTTCGTAGGCGCGGCGCAGCGCCGGCCATTCCTCGTCCAGCATCGCAAACCAGGCGGTGTCGCGGTTCGCGCCCTTGTGCCACATGTGCTGGCGGAACACGCCTTCGGCGCGGAAGCCGAAGCGGCGCGCCGCCGCCTGCGACGGCAGATTGAGATGGTGGCACTTCCACTCGAAGCGCCGGTAGCCCAGATCGTCAAAGACGTGGCGCGCCATGAGGTAGAGCGCCTCGGTGGCGAGGCGCGTGCGCGCAACGCCCGGCCCCCACAGAATGCTGCCGATCTCCGCCACGCCGTGTTCGGGCGTGATGCGCATCAGCGCCTGGCGGCCGCCGCAGCGGCCGGTCGCGCGGTCCGTCACCGCGAAGAACAGCGGATCATCACGCGTCGCGACGCGCGCGATCGAGGCGCGCAGATCGGCCAGATCGCTGGGCGGATCCTCGAAGAGCCAGCGGAATCGCTCCTCCGCGCCGGGGCCCGACGAGGCGGCGAACAGATCGGGCGCGTGCGCGTCGGCGAGAGGTTCGAGCCGCGTCCATCGGCCCTCGAGGGGCGCGCGCGGCGGACGCGGCCAAGGCGGCGGATGCGCGCTCACGCTTCAGCCGACGCGGGCTTCTCCGCGACGCCCAGCAAGCCGAAGCCGTCGAGGCGCGGTTCGCAGAGGATGACTCGCAGGCCCGCGGATTCCAATTGCGCGGTCAGCGAAGATTCGGTGAAGCGGCCGTGCCAGCGTCCCATGCAATGCCACTGCGTCATGATCCACGCGTAGTGCGGGCGGCGCAACCAGGAGCCGAGGCCGGGTGTCAGCCGCGCTCCGGCGCGCGGCTCCAGGAACACGACGCGGCCGCCCGGCCGCAAGGCGCGCACGATCTCGCGCAGGACGGCGGTCTTGTCCGGCACCAGATAGAGAAAGGAATGCCCGCTCACGGCATCGAAGCTGGCATCGCGAACCGGCAGACGGGCGGCGTCGGCCTGCAGGAAAGCGACGGAACGGGCGCCGAGGCGCGCGCGATGCCGGCTGGCGCGTTGCAGCATGCGCCCGGCGAAATCCAGGCCGATCACGCGCGCCTCGGGAAGAGCGCGCGCGATGGCGAACGCGCTGACGCCGGGCCCGGTGCCGACGTCGAGCACCCAGCGCGTGTCCGGCGGAAACTGCTCCGCGAGCGTGGCGCAATGCTCGCGCCACGGCGCCAGGCCGCCCACCGCGCGATCGTAGAAGCCGGCGACGCGCTCGAAGACGGCGCGCGTCATGGGCGCGACGGCGCGCGTGCCATCAGCGGCCGGCCTGAGTCTGACATTCCAACTCGAGCAGGAAGCGCTTGCGATGCAGTCCCCCGCCGTAACCGCCGAGCTTGCCGCCGGTGTTGACGACGCGATGGCAGGGAATCACGATCGCGACGCGGTTGGCGCCGTTGGCGGTGCCGACGGCCCGCACCGCGGCCGGCGAACCGACGGCGCGCGCCACGTCGCCGTAGGAGCAGGTGACGCCGTAAGGAATGTCAAGCAGCGCGCGCCACACGCGCTCCTGAAAGGGCGTGCCGCGGATGAGGACGGGCACCGTGAAGCCGCGCAGCCGGCCGGCGAAATAGGAGCGCAGCTCGCGCTCGACGAGGTCCAAGTGCGCGTTGCGGCCCGGCACGGCCGGCATCTGGAAGCGCGCGCGCAGACGCTCGATCTGCGGCCCCAGGCGCGCGGGATCGCCGAACTCGAGCAAGCACAGGCCTTCGCCGGTGGCGGCGACCACCAGCGGGCCGACCGGGCTCGGCAGCCAGCTGAAGACGATGCTGCCGCGCGCGCGGGCTTGGCCGGGCGCGGCGCCGAACACACGCGCGAAGGCTTCGCGGAAGCCGCTGTGCGACTCGAAACCGCTGTCGGCGACGGCGTCGTCCAGTTTGCCGCCGCTGCGCAGCGCCGCGTGCGCGCTGCCGACGCGCCGCGCGCGCGCGAAAGCGGCCGGGCTCATGCCGACGTGCTTGCGAAACCAGCGGCGGGCGGTGGTCGGGTCCACGCCGCGCGCGCGCAACGCGGCCTCGGTGACGGGCGCGGTGGGCGCGCGCTCGATCTGCGCGAGCAAATCCTTGGCCCAGGGCGGATGCTCGTCTTCGGCCAGCGGACGGCAGCGCTTGCAGGCGCGGAAACCGGCGGCGGCGGCTTCGTCGGCGCTGCCGAAGTACGTGACGTTGCGCGGCAGCGGCTTGCGCGCGGGGCAGGTCGGGCGGCAGAAAATGCCGGTGGTGCGCACGCCGAGCAGGAACAAGCCGTCGTAGGCGGCGTCGCGCGCCTGCCAGGCGCGTTCCATCTCGCGAACGGAGGGGAGCGTCTTCATGCTCGGTATCTCACGATACGCGCCGCCCGGCCGGCCACCGCGATTCGGGCGCCGAATTCGCGTTCAGCCCAGGATGGACGCGGCAATCCAGAAATAGAGCAGAATGGACAGGAGGTCCTGGATGACCGTGGCCAGCGGGCCGCTGCCGAAGGCGGGATCGGCGCCGAGCCGGCTCAGCAGCCAGGGCAGGCTCATCGCCACGGCGGTGGCGGTGGCGCAAGCGGCGAAGATCGCCAGCGCCACGGCGAGGGCGATCGGCTGCCCGCCCCAGCCCCAGGCCACAATGGGGTAGGCCGTCAGCGCCAGCGCCGCGCCGATCGCCAGACCGGTGAGAAGTTCGCGACGCAGCATGCGGCGCATGCTGACGCCCAGCGACAGACTGCGCACCACGATCGTCTCCGTCTGCGTGCCAACGGCATCGGCAAGATAGACGATGCCAGGCACGAAGAGTGCCAGCAACACGTTGCTGGCCAGCAGAGCTTCGAAGTTGCCGACCAGCACTGCGGACAGCAGCGCGCCGGCGAGGCCGATCAGAAGCCAGGGCAGGCGGTGCAGGATGCTGCGCGGCACCGGCTCCCGGCTGGCCTCGCGCGCGGCGGCCGAGGCCTTGAGATAGCCGCCGTGGCGGGCGAGGTCTTCGTCGTGCTCAGCCAGGAGAACTTGAAGCAGAGCGTGCGGCGGAATGAGTCCGGCGAAGCGGCCGTCGGCGTCCACCACCGCCAGCGCCGATTCACGGTGCTGCACCGCGCGCCAGGCAGCGAGCTCCTGATCCAGGCCGGGCGCCACCCGCGGCGGATCGGCGTCCATGATGGAGGCCAGCGGCGCCTGATCCGAGCCGCCGCACAGATCCTCCACGCGCACCAAGCCGCGGAAGACCCGGTCCTCGCACACGACGAGGTGCGAAGCGCAATCCCAGCGGCCTGCCAGCAGCAGCGCGCGCGCCTCGCGCACGGAGGCTCCGAGGGGAGCGACGGGAACGCGGTGCGAGACGTGGGCGGCGGCAGTGGATTGCATGCCGCCTCAGCCTAGGCCGGCGGCGCGTTCAGGATCCTCCGCCCAGGACGCTGATGCGAGCGTTGCGGATCTCGACGCCGCCGTCGCGCGAGAGATGCTGAAAGCCGATGCGGCCGGAGCGCGGACGGTCGCGCAGCGGCGCCGCGAGCGTGCCGTCGTGGCGCGGCACTTCGGCCGCCTCTTGCGCAAGGTCGGCGTCCAGCACCAGGACTCCATTCAACAGCGCGCGCACGTGCGAGCCTTGTAGCCGGATGCTCACTTCGTTCCACTCTTCGGGGCGGTAAACCTGACAGCGCGGCGCGAGCGCGCGATAAAGGCCGGCCGTGAGTTCGCTGTCCTTCGCGTCCGGGTTGTAGCGGAAGTCCGCGATCTGGAACTCGAGGCCGTCGAAGGCGGGATCGCCGCGCGGCGGCGCGCGCAGGGCCACGCCGCTGTTGCCGCGGGCTGGCAGGCGAATGTCAAAGCGCAGTTCGAAATCCGCGTATTCGGCGTCGCTGAGGAGCCAGGTGCCGCGCTCGGCGCTGGGGCGCAGAATTCCCTCGCGGACGGTCCACTGGGTGCCGGGCGGCGCCGGTCGCGCCACG
>CAYVPL010000092.1:0-9789 GCA_964453755.1 uncultured Planctomycetales bacterium | reverse complement strand
TGGAAGGCAAGAGTGCCGGCCCCGAGCGAATCTGATCCGCAACGGGAAGGCGGCGCCGCCCGTAAGCGTCGAAAGGGGGTGCGCGCCGCCCTTTCCTTCGTGCACCAGCTGCCTCTGCCCGAATCCCAACCGCCCGTCGGCTTGCCGTCGGCGCCTTTGGCCGATCCGCGGGTCGAGGCCTTGTTCAAGGAGTACGCGCCCAAGATCTACGCCTTGGCGCGGCGTTTCGGCTTCGACGCCGACGAGGCCGAAGACGGCGTGCAGGAGGTCTTCGTCAAGGTCCAGCGCCGGATCGCCACGTTCCGCGGCGAGGCGGCGCTCTCCACCTGGCTCTATCAGGTGGCCGTGAACGCGCTGCGCGATCACCGGCGCCGGCAGTTGCGCCTGGCGCGGCCGCTGCCCTTCCTCACGCCGGCCGCCGGGGAGTCCGAGGCCGAGCCGGCCGAGCAGCGCGTGCCCGCTGCCGGTCTCACGCCGGCGGACGACGCCGCGCGCGCGGAGCGCAAGCAGATCGTGCGCGCCGCGCTGGATCGCCTGCCCGCCCGCTTCCGCGAGGTGCTCGTGTTGCGCGAGCTGGAGGGATGGTCGTACCGCGACATCGCGCGCGTGCTCGAGTTGCCGCAGGGCACCGTCGAGTCGCGCATTTTCCGCGCCCGCGAGCGCTTGGCCGCCGAACTGCGCCGCGTGCAGGAGGCCCTGTGAGCCGCCCGCCGCGCGAAGCCACTCCGGGCGCCGAGCGCCTCTCCGCCTGGTTCGACGGCGAACTGGGCGATGTCGAGGGCGCCGAGGCCCGGCGCCGCCTGCTCGACGATCCCGCGGCGCGGGCGCAATTGCAGGAATGGCGCGCCTTGCGCGCGGACTTGCAGGAGTTGCAGCCGGAGGACATCGCGCCCGAGCGCCTCGCGCGCCTGCGCGAGCGCCTGGCCGAGACGGTCGCCCGCGACGCGCGCGGCTTCGATCGCGCGGTGCGCCTGTGGAGCGTCGCCGCGGCCCTGCTGCTGCTGATCGGCGCGGCTTGGACCACGAGTCAGCGCTGGTTCGGTCCGGAGGCCGCCGGCTCGGCCTACGCGCACGAACCGCGCGACGTCGAGCGCGCCATCGAGGAATTGCTGGCGCCGCCCGCGCAGACCGAGATCAACCGTCCCCCGGTGCGCACTGCCACCAGCGTGCCGCGCGACGGCGCGCTCGACGGCGCGCGGAAACAGTGAGCCTCCTCGCCACTCCGGCCCGGCGCGTCTCCTTCGCCGCGTTCCTCACCTTCGCCGCTGGCGCGCTGGCGGGTTTCGGGCTCGGCCGCGGCTCGGCTCCGGCGCCGGTCAGCAGTTTGGATCCGGCGCTGGCCAGCTGGGCCATCGCCGCCGAAGCCGCGCTGGATCTCTCGCGCGAGCAGGCCGGCGATCTGCGGATTCTGCTGGCGCACTACGAGCGCGAGCGCGACCGCCTCCTGGACGAGCGCCTGGCCGAGGCCGACGCGGACTGGCTGGAATTGGATCGGCGCTTCGAGGCCCTGATCCAGAATCGGATCCTGCAGCCGGAGCAGCGCGCGCGCGCCGAGCTGCTGTTGGCCGGCTCCGCGCTGGCCTCGCTCCCTCCACACCGCTAACCTGGGTCCCACCACATGGCATCGAGCCTGGGCATTCATCTCCGCGCGGACGGCTTCAGTTACGCGCTCGTCGAGGGCAGCGCGAAGAAACCGACGCTCAAGGCCTCCGGCGAGGGCAGTTTTCCGTCCGCCGCCGCCGCGCCCAAGACTCTGGGCAAGTTGATCGCCGACGCGGTCAAGTTGCGCAAGGCGGATCAGCTCACGGTGTGCGTGCCCGCGCAGCGCGTGGTGCTCCGCGAGTTGAGCCTGCCCTTCCAGGAGCGGGACAAGGTCCTGCAGGTGCTGAAGTTCGAGATCGAATCCGAGCTCTATCACCTGAACGTGGACGAGGTGGTCGCGGACTTCCTGCCCCTCGAGGGCGAGCGCGCCACGCCTTCGCTGCTGGTCGGCGTGATGCCGAAGCGCCACATCAAGCAGGCGCTGGCCGTCGCCGAGGGCGCCGGCTGGGATCCGTCCACCATCAGCGTCTCCTACAGCGGATTCGCCAGCGCGCTCGCGGCAATCGCGCCGAAACTGGCCGGTCCGGAAGAAGTGGCGAAAGGCGTGGACGCCGCGCCGCTGGCCTTCGTCTACCTCGGCGCCGACGAGACGCTGCTGGCGCAGACCGGACCGAGCGGGCAGTTGCGCGCGTTGCGCACGCTGCCGATCGGCTGGCTGGAGCTGGTGCGCGACCTGGCTCCGGCGGCGTCCGCGGACGCGGCGGCTGGGGCCGACGGCGCGGCCGCTGCGGCTCCGGTTGAAGCCGCGGCGGAGGCCGGCCCGGCAGGCAAGGACGGCGCGAAGGGCAAGGACAAAGTCAAAGATGAGGAAGAGGAGGAAGCTCCTTCCATTCTCTTCGACGCCGATCCCGGCCTCCCGACGGGCATGAGCCTCAACGAGGCGCTGGAACTCGCCGGCCATCAGCGCGCCGTGGATTTGTGCAAGCGGCTCGCCAACGAAATCCGCCGCGGACTCGCCGCCATGCAGGCCGGCGCCGCGGCCATCCACCTCGCCGGCGCCGCGCTGCCGGGCCTGGACGAGGCGCTCACCGCGCGCTCCGGCATTCCGGTGCAGCGCCTGCAGCACGAGCAAGCGGCGTTCGCCCGCGCCGATCTCATCGCGCTCGGCGCCGCCCTCGAGGGCTTGGCCGGCACCGGCGAGGCGATGAATTTCCGGCAGGAAGAGTTCCGCTACGCGCGCGGTCTCGAGCGCGTGGAGGGGCCGCTCACCCTGGCGCTGGTTGGGTTGATTGCCTGGTTCGTCATCGACTCGGGCGTGAACCTCAAGCAGGGCATGCACTTGAAGAGCGAGAGCGACCGCATTTATCTGGCGGCGAACGCGCGGGTGGAGGATTTGAACAAGCGCGTGCGCGACGACGAGGACTATCCGGACGATTGGCTGATCAAGAACGATCTCACCGGCCTCGACATCGGCGCCGGCGAGCGCATTCTGCAGCTCGACGCGCGGGTCAAGGCGGCGCGCAAGCAGCTCGATGAGCTGATGGGGCAGTCGGATCTGGAAATGCCGCCCTCCTGCCTGGAGGCCTGGCGCCTGCTGATGGGATTCCTGGAGAAGGAACTCGGCAGTTATCCCGACAAATGGCTGGTCGAGAGCTTCGACTTCACCGCCGTGGACCGCGGCCGCGGCGGCGGCGGCACGCCGCCCCACGTCGAGGCCAAATTCATGCTGACCCTGAAGTCGGAGGACGCCGAGCGCATCGCCGCGACCTTCGACCGGATTGACCGCGGCTTGCGCGAGCAGCCCTGGATCGTCGACGCGCCGACCATTCCCACGACGGAGAGCGCGAAGGTCGGGCCCGGCAAGACCGCGCCGATCACCGTCAAGATTTCGACGGCACGCGCCGCCGAGGAGGTGAAGCCGTGAGCAACCGCCAGATGCTCTACCTGCTGATCACCCTGACCGCCGTCGCGCTGGGCGCGCGCTTCTGGGCCGCCTCCTGGCACTCCGGCTGGCAGGATTCGCTGGTGGTGCACGAGAAGCGCTACCAGGACATCTACGCCGCTTGCAACGATCTGGCCTTCCGCCGCGAGAAGGCGCCGAAGGGCACGGACGACCAGGCGTTCCGCCTGCACTTCCAGAACCAAGCCTTCGACGCGCGCCTCGGCACGATCGACGTCTCGGTGCGCGACAACCCGCGCGCCGGCTCAGGCGTTTCGGACAAGACCTTCACGATCGGCTTCGAGAATCCGCAGGCCGCCTTCCAACGCCAGCAGATCCGGCTGTTCCTGTTCAACAGTGAGTTGCTTTACCCGCGCATTCGCAACACCCAGCTCTCGCTGACGCCCGCGCCGAGCGACGGCCGCGCGCGCAGCGTCGAGACGGGCGCGCCGCGGGAGGATTTGTGGAGGATTGGGAAGCTCGAGTTCAAGCAGCGGTCGCCGGTGGTGGCGGCCACTCCGCCTCGCTAACCGGATACTGGCCCCAACGGCTGGAGAAAGACCGGCCGAAAAATGTCTGGACTAAGCAGCGAAAAGCGATCGGCGCGGCCAACGCCAGCGCAGCAAATCGCTTGCCTGCAGTTTGCGATCGCAGAGGCGTAGCGCCATCGCCGGCGTGCTTCGCCAACGCAGATTGGTCACCCCGCGGGCGTAATTCTTCCAAACCGCAAAGATCCATGCGTGATGCAGCAACTGACTGCGCTGCTTGCTCGCCGCCCAGGTGCGGCGCACCAGTCGTGAGACGTGGTCGCGCAGCGTAGCCAGCGTGTGGTTGATCGGGAACAGTGGGTTGGAGACGTTGCGGGCCCGCTTTGACGACTCCGTGGCGTGAGCGGCAATGCGGCCGGCGAAGAGTGCGCGCACCTCCGGTTTGTAAGTGCGCTTCTGGTCGGTCACCAGTTGGAGGAGTTGCTGCGGATCGTGGTTGGCCTTGAGCGACTCGAAACAGCGGCGCACCATGATCGTCGATTCGCTCGGGCGCGGCCCTTGCTGCTGCTTGCGCTTCAAATCACCCCCTTGGAGGCCGCCGCGGGCCGGCAATTGGCCTACCTCCAGATGCACGATGAACCTGGTGTCCGTGTGAATGAGCACCGGCATGGTCACGGGTTTGAGGCGACGGTTGTGCTCGTAGGTCTCGAGCTCGTCAAGACTGAAGAACCCCCCAAGGCCGCCGCGATGCCGTGCGCGATCGAGCATGGTCTCGTGCAACTCGCGCAGCGCGGGACCCCACAATCGCAGCCGTCGATGCACCGTCTTTCGATCGATGCGCAACATGCGCGCAGTCTGCCGATGCGTGACCTTCGAAACCAGCAGCATGAACACCGCTCCGTTGCAGTGCGGATTGCGCTGCCGAAAGTCGAGACGGAAACTTTGCGCCGAGAAGCGCCGACGGCAGAGGAGGCACCGAAAGCGCTGGACGCGGCGGCCGTCCACGAGGCGCGGGTAGAAGCCGTCACGATGACAGCGGAAGCCTGGGCGCGGCGCGTGGCCGGGGCAGCCGAGGTGCGGACAGAAGGTGGGCTGGAAGGCGGTCATGTCGGGCGCAGGGCGCGCTGCGCGCCCCATCGCCTACTTCCACGCCTTGCCGTGAGCTGAGTTACGCCTTTTTCCGATCCTCGTCCGCAGGCGTCGGGGCCAGTATCCGGTAGTTGGCGAATAGCCGCCCCCAAGCCGACTCTCGCTCCAACTGCGCCATGCGCTTCCGCCCATGGCGCCGCCACCACCACTCGTCGTGGTAGACGTGTGATCCGGCGCTGAACACGCGCACCAGCGGCGTGCGGAAGAACAGGTTCTGCAGGCGCTGCAGCGCGCCGAACCACAGCAGGTCGCCGAAGCGCGAGGCCAGATTGTCGCCGACCGTGAAGCCCCAGCCGAAGGGGACCTGGTCGCCGACCAGCTCGATGTCGGACTCCTCGATCTTGCCCAACCCGCGCTCCGCACTCTCGCGCAGGTACGCGATGCGCCGCGGATCGAAGCCCATGAGGCGCGCGGCGGTCGCGTCGAGCGCCACGCAGTCGCCGCCGGCCAGGAGCAGGCCCTTCTCGACCGGCCGCATGGTGCGCGGGCCGGGGCCGTCGCCGGCGATGGTGCCATCCATCAGCGCGAAGACGCCGGCGTGGAGTTCCTGCTGCACCGCCAGCAAATCAGCCAGCACGCCGTGGATGTGCGTGTGACAATAATGCCGCTTGGTGTTGAGCAGGCCGCCGAATGCGTTCTTGATCGAGCCGGTGGTGGTGGTGTAGATGTGGGTCTTCACCGTGGGCAGGTGCAGCACCGACTTGCCGCGGAAGAGCTCCGGAAAGGCCAGTCCCTCCGGATAGACCTTGTCCAGCCAGGGCGTGGCGGCGCGCGGCCGCCAGGGCTCCCAGCGCACGCTGGAAGGATCGTTGACGAAAAATTGCGGGATCCCGTAGCCCTCGTAGATCGGCTGCAACTTGAGATTGCGCAGGCCGGCGTGCGGATCGGTCACCACCGTGTCGTTGTGCACGCCGATCAACTCGCGGCCCTGCGCGCGCAGCCAGCGCACGGCGCCTTCGAGCTGCCACGGAGTGGTGTTGGCCGACAGGAAGGGCAGGTGCCAGGTGATGTTGTCCTTCAGAATCACCGGCGCGCCGGGCGGCAGCGCCTGCGCCGCGCCGGCCAGCGCCAGCGCGCGGCCCGCGTCTTCGAGCGCGGTCTCGGGGCGCGCGCGGACGATCGCGACGCGGCTGCGGCGCGCGGGCCCTCCTGCGAGATCAGCCATAGATCACGACGCCCGCGACGACGACGTAGAGCACGCCGGCCGCCACGATGCCCGGATCCATCGTCGCGATCAATTCCGGTCGCTGCCCCTGGTCCTGGCGATACACCAGATAGAGATAGCGCAGCACGCCGTACAGGGCGCAGGGCAGCGTCCAGATCATGCCCGGCGCCCCGGCGCGCGAGGCCAGCGCGTGCTCCTCCGGCGCCAGCACCGCGGCCGGCAGCAGGGTGTACATCGTGTAAGTCACGAGCAAAGTCGAGGCCATCACGCCGATCATCATGTCGGTGGCGGGGCCGCGATATTCCTCGAGCACCGGGCGCTGCGCGCTGGCGCCGCCTTGCGCCACCGGCGCCAGCGATGCGGCCTCGGCGCGCCGTTTGCAGAGCGCCAGAAACAGCGCGAGCTGCACCGTGCAGGCCACGAGCCACGGCGAGAGCCAGGCGTCCACTGCCCACACGCCGGCGAGCACGCGCAGGGAGAATCCCGCGGCGATGCTGAACACGTCCAGCAGCACGACGTGCTTGAGTTTGAGGCTGTAGGCCGCCTGCAGGAGCAGATAGCCGGCCAATGCCCAGACGGCGCGGCCGAGACCGGCGGCCGTGAGCAGCGCGGCGCCGGCCAGCACCAGCGCCAGCAGCTGCGCAGTGCGCGCGCTGACGGCGCCGCTGGCGATCGGCCGCAGGCGCTTCTCCGGGTGAGCGCGGTCGCGGTCGCGGTCGAGCACGTCGTTCAGCAGGTACACCGCGCTCGAGGCTGCGCAGAAGGCGGCGAAGGCCAGCGCGGCCTTGAGCATCGTGCCGCTCTCGGTCGCCTGCCCGCTGAAGGCCAGCCCGGCGAAGACCACCAGGTTCTTGGTCCACTGGCGGATGCGGAGGGCGCGCAGCAGCGGCGGCATCGTCAAAGACTAACGATTCGCGCCTGGGCTTCCGACCTGCTCGTGGCGCAGCGGCCACCAGGCGCGGATCGCGCAGCGCCAGCGCGCCCAGTTCGAGAGGCGCGGCGGGCGGCGGAAGAGGTCGCGGCGCGGATCGGCGACTTGCTCCAGCAGCAAACCCGAGCGCAGCACGGCGGCGCGCAGACCGCGCCGGAGCCGCGCGCCGACGCGCTCGCAGATCGGCAGGCCTTGGACCAGGAGCTCGCGCGCCCACTGGGCCTCTGCCACCAGGAATGTGTGCACCGCCGGCGTGCGGACGCCGTCCAGCAGTTGCCCACGGTCCAGGCCGGTGCGCGCGAGGTCGGCGAGGGGCAGGTAGTTGCGCCCGGCGGCGGCGTGGCGCGGCAGGTCCACGAGGAGGCGGGTGAGCACGAAGCCGCAGCACAGGCGCTCGGCGGGGGCGAGGGCTTCCGGTTCGAGGCGCTGCGCCATGGTCAGGCCCAAGCGCGCGAAGGCCGAGGCGCGGGGATGCAGCCAGGCCAGCAACTCACCGCGGCTGGGCGGATCGGCCGGCATGGGTTCCTCCATCAGTTCCACCAGGCGGCGCAGGTCGGCGTGCGCGACTTCACCCGCCGCCGCGGCGGCCCACAAGGCCAGCAACAGGGGGCCGTCGGGGCGGCCGCGCAGCATCTCCTCGAAAGCGGCCCGAAAAGCGGGCCGCGCCTCGCGCGCGGGGCCGAGGGCCACCGCCAGCACCGGATCCAAGGCCCGCAGCAGGCCGCGCGGCATCAGCACCGGGCCGGGATAGAGATCCCCGGCCTGCCGCTTGGCCTCGCGGCTGGTGAAGTTCCTTGCATGTGCGAAATCCACGACGGCATCATGGTGGCGTCCGCACGAGCCGGCGGCAAGATGATCCGCAAGCGTCCACTCAGCCGATCCACCCTGCCCGCCGACCCCATTCCGCCCGGAGGCGGGGGCGCCGCCTTGGGCGCCGGCGGCGAGGCGGGTCCCGGGGAGGCCGCCCTGCTCGTGCACGACGTGCGGAACCTGCTGCAGGCGGCGCACGGTCACGCCGAGATGCTCGAGTGCGAGTCGCCCTCCGCGGCCCAGCGCGAGCGCCTCCGCGCCATCCGCCAGAGCGTCGCGTTCGCCTCCTCCCTGTGCGAAGACCTCCTGACGGCGGCCGCATCGGGGCGCAAGGCGCCCTTTGAGGAGGTCGATCTCGGCACCGTCGCCACCTCCGCCACCGCCGCCTTCCGCGCGCGCTCCGGCGACGCCGTGCCGATCCAATTCGCCGGGCCCGAGGAACGGGTCTTCGTGCGCGGCCGGGCGAGCGAGATCGAGCGCGCCGTGCTCAACCTGATGTGGAACGCGCTCGACGCCATGACCCAGGCGCAGGTGACCGAGCCGCGCCTCGATCTGAGTTGGGGCCGCGGCGAGCGCGGCGCCTTTTTCCAGGTGCGCGACTACGGCCCGGGCCTGCCCGGCGGCAAACTGGGCCAGCTTGCCGAGCCCTTCCACAGCAGCCACGGCGGCGGCGCGAAGGTGCGCGGACTGGGCCTGACGGGGGTGCGGCGAATTCTGCAGGAGCACCACGGCCTGCTCGAGTCCGGAGCGCCCGCCAACGGCCCCGGAGCGGTGCTGCGCCTGCAGTTCGGCGTCCAGCGCGAGCTGGAGTTCGGGGAGTAGGCGGCGCCCGCCTCCTAGAATGGGGGCAACGGTCCGATGTCCCAGACGCCCCGCTCCGCGCTTCCCGAACTCCCGCTGCAGGAGATTGACGAGGTCGTGATCCGCTTCGCCGGCGACTCCGGCGACGGCATGCAGTTGACCGGCACCCAGTTCACGAACACCGGGGCCCTGCTCGGCAACGATCTCGCGACCTTCCCGGACTATCCGGCCGAAATTCGCGCGCCTGCCGGCACCACCTTCGGAGTGTCCGGTTACCAGGTGCGCCTGTCCTCCAGCGAAATTCACACGCCCGGCGATCAGCCCGACGTGCTGGTGGCCATGAACCCGGCCGCGCTGAAGGTGAATTTGTCAGAACTGCGCGACGGCGGACTCCTGATCGTCAACACCGGCGCGTTCACGCCCAACAATCTGAAGAAGGCCGGCTATCCGGCCAACCCGCTCGACGATCCGGAGCTGCAGGACCGCTACAAGGTTGTCCCCGTGGACTTGGAGGACGCGACGCTGCGCGCTCTCGAGGGAATGGGCATGTCCAACAAGGACGCGCTGCGCTGCAAGAACATGGTGGCGCTCGGCATGCTCTATCACGCCTACTCGCGCCCGCTCGAGCACAGCGAGAAGTGGCTGCAGCAGAAGTTCGCCAAGAAGCCCGACCTGCTCGAGGCCAACCTGCGCGCCTTGCGCGCCGGCGCCGCCATCGCCGAGAACCAGGAACTGTTCCAGATCAAGTACCGCGTGCTGCCGGCGACGATGCCGCCCGGCACCTATCGCAACCTGATGGGCAGCCAGGCGCTGGCGATGGGATTGGTGGCGGCTGCCAAACTGAGCGGGCTGCGCCTCTTCTACGCCAGCTATCCGATCACGCCGGCGTCGGACATCCTGCACAATCTCTCGCGCCACAAGAACTACGGCGTGGTGACTTTCCAGGCCGAGGACGAGATCGCCG
>CAYVPL010000091.1:0-9812 GCA_964453755.1 uncultured Planctomycetales bacterium | reverse complement strand
TCGATCTCGTAGGCCTTGCCCGGGGCGAGTTTGACAAAGGGCGCCTCGCCGTGCATCGCGCGGACGCCGGCCTGGCGCGCCACCTCGGGATCCAGAGAGTATTCCCAGAAGCGGCTCCACAAGTCGGCGTAGAAGGCGCCGCCCGCGGCGTCGTCGCTTTCGTAGCCGGGCGGGCGCTGGCCGACCGCGTCGAGCGGGAAGCCGTCGGCGGGCGCCTGATGCTCGCCGAAAATGCGGCGGAACAGCAGCAGAGAGCTGCCTTTGAGCAGGTCGTTGCGCTCGACGAATTCGTCGTCGAATTTGACGACGAGAGCCTCGAAGTAGGCGATGTCGCCGCGGATGGAGAAGGACTGCGGCGCGCCAAGCGGCTTGCCCGCCTCGTCGGTCTCCTGGAAGCGGAACGAGGTGATGGCGCCGCCCTGCGACTCCGGCTCCGGCGTCTGGACGACCTGATCCACGCGCGCCACTCGCCGGCGCTGGCGCAGATACTTCAACTGCACCTCGCGCTTGGCGATCTCGCCCTCGAGGCGCGTCACCGTTCCCTCCAACTCGGTGATGCGGGCCTTGTCCTTGGGATCGCCGCTCGGGGACAGCAGCCACCAGGCCAGCAAGGCGCCGCCCGCGGCGAAGAGCAGGGGGTGGATGCTGCGGCTCATGGGTCTCCGCAGGACTCTAGCGCGGAAGCGCGGCGCGCTGAAAGTGCCGCCTTCACGCGGCATTCTTCCGAACTTCTCGCAAGGGCGCCGATCCTGTCCGAGAATTGCTGCGTGAGATTTGCGCCCGCATTCACGCCGGCCCGGAAGGTGCGATCCATCTGGGTCTCGGACGTGCACCTGGGCACCAAGGGCTCGAACGCAGCCGCCCTGGCGGACTTCCTGCGAAGCCACAAGCCTGAATACTTGTATTTGGTCGGAGACATCGTGGACGGCTGGGCCCTGCGAAAGTCCTGGTTCTGGGACCAGGCGCACAACGAGCTGGTCCAGGACCTGCTCCAGGCCGCCCGCCAGGGCACCCAGGTCCGGCTGCTCGTCGGCAACCACGACGAGTTCCTGCGCAAGTGGATCGGCCATGACCTCGGCGGCATCCAGATCCAGGAGGAGGCCGAGCACGTCACCGCCGACGGCCGAAGGCTCCTCGTCTTCCACGGCGACCGATTCGACGCCGTGGTCCGCAGCGCGCCCTGGCTGGCGCACCTCGGCGACTGGGCCTATCGGCTGCTGCTGGTGGTGAACGCCGGCTTCAACTTCGTACGCCGCCGCATCGGCCTCCCCTACTGGTCCCTGTCCCTGTTCCTGAAGCAGAAAGTCAAATCAGCCGTCGCCTACCTGGACTCCTTCGAGGATGCGGTGGTCCGCGAAGCGCAGGGGCGCGGCTTCGACGGCGTGATCTGCGGTCACATCCACAAGCCGGAAATCCGCGCGACCGGCGGAATCCTCTATCACAACAGCGGCGACTGGGTGGAGTCGTGCACGGCGCTGGTCGAAGAACTCGACGGCCGCATCAGCCTCGTGCGCTGGCCGCGCGAGGCCGCGCCGGTGCGCACTCCGGAGACGCGCGGCGCGCCGGCGCCGATTTGACTCACTTCGGAACTTTCCAGCCGCCCACGGCCTTTTCGTAAACCTTCCAGCCCTCGGCCCATCCCTGGCGCCACGGCTCGACGTTCGCGTCGTAGGCCTTGAGCGCCTTCTTGTCCAGTTTGAGCTCCGAGGCGCTCTGCTGCCATTTCTCGAGCTGCTCGGCCAGCTCCGGCGGAAAACCGTCGTGGAGCCAGCACTCGGCCAGCGCCGGCACGATGGCCATGAACCTCTCCGCGTCGGTCTTGTTCTCGGCGTACCAGGCCTCGTAAACCGGCTTCGTCAGCTTGTCATGCTTGGCGATCTCCTGGTCGAGATCCAGCTTCTTGATCCAGCGTTCGGCGCTGTCCACGCCGCGGAAATCCTCGCGGTATGCGCGCAGCGCCGCGATCGGCGGCTTGGCGCTCAGCGCCAGCTTCTTGCCGATGGCCTTCTGCAGATCCTCCGCCGCATCGGCCGCCAGTTTGTCGAGCGCGGCGGCGACTTCGTCGGCATGGCCCTGCGCCATCGCAGGCAAATTGCCGAAGGGCGCGTGCCCGTCCGGGCCGAAGCGGCGCAGCACCTGCCGCGCGGCGGCGAAGGCCGGCGGGATCTCGTACTGATATTCGTCCGCGCCTTTCGGCCGCAGCAGCTCCTTGGCCAGGGCCAGCGCGCGATCCGGATCGTCGGTCGTCATGGCCTCGCACCAATCCAGGCACTCAGTCGCGCGCACCGCGTTCGGCCAGTGGTTGTAGCCGGGCAGCCGCCGCAGCAGCACCATCGGATAGCCTTCTTCGACGTAGTGATCGCGCGAGGCGGGGCTTTGCCCGTAGGGCACGACCGGATCGCTGGCGCCGTGCATGAAGGCGATGGCCACGCGATGCGACTTCTTCCCGGTCTTCGTCCAGTTCCAACTGCCGCTGGCGTGCGCGACCACGCCGTCCACGGTGTCGGGAAATTCGCCGGCGTAGTAGGCGACGAAGAAACCGCCCTGACTGTGTCCGTACAGGAAGACCTTGGCCACGGCGAACTGCTTGCGCATCTCGGCCAGAAAATCGCGGAAGGCAGCGGCATCCTTTTCCTCGCCGAGAAAGAGTCGCGAGTCGCCTTGGCCCGGGCTCGTGCCGTCCACCGAGATGACGACGTCGTGCGGCCGGAACGTGCCGGGCTGATTGTTGAGGAGTCCCCAGCTGTAGTCGCCGCCCGTGCCGTGGAGGATCACGGTGAGGTTGCGCGCCGTCTTGCCGTCGTAGTCCTCGGGCAGGCACCAGGCGTAGCGCAGACCGGCGGCGCTCTTCCACTGGAATGGCGTCCCAGCCTTGGCGTCCGCTGCGGGCGCCTTGGAGTCCAGCTCCTGAGCGGGTGCGGCGAGCAGGACGAGCAGGAGGGGCAGGTGAAGCATCGTGCAGACAGGAATACGCGCGCGGCCGGATCCGGTGACCCGGAATCGGGCGGTCGTTACCGTCCCGATACCTCTTCCTGGACGCGCCGCTGGTAGTTGGCGTCGTCGGCCAGGATCTCGGCCGTCCAGCGAAACTCGGGCAGCCGGGCGGGATCGGCGCGGCCGCGGGCGGCAGGCGGGCTGTAGCGCCAAGTCGTCGATCCGAACACTTCCGCGCAGAGCGCCGCCAGGCCCGCATCGTAGGCCTGCAGCTCCTCGCGGCTGTTGACCTCGTTGTGGTCATGGTCCGGCGGCCGGTTGGTGTCAAACCAGGACTGCACGCCTTCCGCCCAATACTCCGCGGCGTTGGTGGCAGCGTACTTGCCCGCCCACAGGCCGGCACCCTTGGCCGCGGCGAAGCACTGCTCGAGTCGCGCCGAGAACGCGGAGTCCAGCCGATCCAATCCCATGTGCTGGATGGTGTGCGCGAATTCGTGCACCAAGATGCTCTCGTCCCCCATCGGGTCGCCGCGCATGCGCAGCAGATTTTCCGCGCCGACGCTGGTCGCCGGATTTCCCGGATGCGCGCCGAAGCCGCGCGAGCGGCGCGCCCAATAGAGCGGCGGCTGCAAGTGCGCGTACTCGGGAATTTGATGAACGAATTCGTCGTGGCCGAGGATGATCAGGTAGGCGCCGGATTCGCCGAGCGCGCGCCGCAGATCGGCGCGCTCCGCGAGCATGCCGTCCAGGATCCACTCGGCTTCGTCGAGCGCCGCCGGAAGCACCGCGGCGCTCGCCACGATCGGAATCGCGGCGGCGCGCACCTGGGAGTAGAAGCCGTCGAGGGGCCGGCCGGAAGGAAGCGTGAGCCGGCAGGAGGCGGCCGCAGGCTGCCGCCAGGCCTCGGCGCGCAGCGCCTCGACCTCGGCCACCGTGCGCGCGCTGCCGGCCGTCAGAATCTCACAACCTTCCGCGGTGATCAGCACCACGTCTTCGACGCGCACGCCGAGCGCCTCCTCGTCCAGATAGATGCCCGGCTCCACGGAAAAAACCATGCCCGGCCGCAGCGGCAGATCCTTGCCCGGCCCGACGTCGTGCGTGCCGAGACCGACCCAATGCGAGGTCGAGTGCACCAGCGGTCCGAAGCCGCGCGCGCGCAGCTCCGCGTTGGCGGCGTCGTGGATGGCGGCGAGCGTCGAACCGGGCCGGCACAAGGCGAAAGCCGCGTCCTGGGCGGCGAGCACGGCTTCCATCACCTCGCGCTGCCGCGGGCTGAAGCGCGCGTCCACCGGCCAGGCGCGCGACACGTCGGCGTCGTAGCGCGCGTAGTCGGCGCCGAAATCGATCATCACGACCTGGCCGCGCTCGATGCGATGGCGATTCTCCTTGTAGTGGAGCACGCAGGCGTTGCGCCCGGCGCCGACGATCGGCGCGTAGGCGTCGCCTTGCGCGCCGGCGCGGCCGAACACTTCGCGCATGCCCGCTGCGACTTCCCACTCCCAGTGGCCGGGCAGCGCGCTGCGCATGGCGGCGTCGTGCGCCAGACCGCTGATGCGGCAGGCCGCGCGCAGCGCGGCGATCTCCGGCGCGGTCTTGATGGTGCGCAGACCGTCGGTCCAGGGTGCCAGATCCCGCACCTCGACCCCGTGCCGCTCGCGCAGGCGGGCGGCGAACTGCTGCTCCCGCGAGGGGCGCCCGTCGTAGGGATCCTCCTGTACGGCCTGCGCCGCGCGCGCGGCGTAATCGCGCGACATCATCCAGTTTTCGGCCGGCTGCAGATCGGTGGAAATGATCTTGCGTTCTGCAGTCAGTTGATCGAGCAGATCTTCCAGCGCGCCGTAGCGGCCGCGCTCGTTGCCGATGGGCCGGCAGTCCTCGATGCCGGTGATGCGCCGCGCCATCTCCGGATCCACCACGTCGCCGTCCCAGCGGCGCAGCAAGGCGCTGACGGTGGGAATCAAAAACCACTCCTCGCCGGTTTCCGGAATCATCACCCACGCCGCTTCCGGGCTGGTCACGCCCGTGAAGTACCAGAAGACGTTGTCCTGCGCGAAGGCGCGGTAGTCCGGTTTCGGACCGGCGCCGCGCAGCACGACGATGCCGCCCGCGTCCGGCGCGGTGCGCAGCAGCGCCTCGCGCAGCGCTTGCCTGCGTCCAGCGTGCCAGGCGGCGTCGAAACCGCCCTGGCCGCGTCCGTCCTCGGGATGCTGCTGGATGGCGAAGTGCGCGCAAGCTGCGATCAGCAGGCAGGAAAGGCTCATGCGTCCAGTCTAGTCCGCGCGTAAAGTACGTTCCGATGCTGCTGCACAGCCTCCTGTCCGCCGGATGCGCCGTTCTGGCGCTCGGATTCGCTCCCGCGCGCGCTCAGGAGCCCGAGCCGGCTCCCGACGCGGAGTCTCTCACGCTCGACATGGAAGAACTGGCCGCGGCCCTCGAGGCCATGGCAGGTCCTTCCGGTTCCTACTACTCCGGCGCCGTGCAAGAGCCGGGCGCCGCCGCCCCGCCCGACGCCTTCCGCCGCCTCGACGACTTGCTGCCGACGCCGAGCCGCACGCGCGGCGCGTCCGGCGCGCCCGGCCCCGACTACTGGCAGCAGCAGGTGGACTACTCGATCCGCGTGCGTCTCGACGAGGCGACGGGCCTGATCGAAGGCGTCGAGGACGTCACGTATCACAACAACAGCCCCGAGGCGCTCGCCTACCTTTGGGTGCAGTTGGACGACAACTGGCTGGCGCCGGACTCCCTCGACGCGCGCACCGCCACCGTCGCCGATCTCGGCGGCCTGCAGCCTTGGAGCCTGGGCGGCTGGTTCGCGCGCAGCCGCTTCGACGGCTCGGTCAGCGTGACGGAGGTCAGCTCCGGCGGCGCGGGCCTGGAGCACTTTGTCAACGGCACCATGATGCGCGTGGATCTGCCCGCGCCGCTGGCGCCGGGCGCGCAGATGCAGTTTCGCATCGCCTGGAGCCTGACGATCAATCCGGCCGGCCTGGCCGGCTCGCGCGCCGGCGTCGAGATGTTCGAAGACGGCTCCGCCATCTTCGAGGCCGCTCACTGGTACCCGCGCCTCTGCGTGTTCGACGACGTCGTCGGCTGGCAGAATAAGCAATTCCTCGGCAACGGCGAATTCGCGCTCGAATTCGGCAACTTCGAGGTGGCCATCACCGTGCCCGACGACCACGTCGTGGCGGCGACCGGCCTGATCCAGAATCCCGCGGAAGTCCTGAGCGCCGAGCAAGCGGCGCGCTGGGCTGCGGCGATGACGCCGGGCAATGACGGCCCGACCTACGTCGTGACGCCAGATGAGGCGGCGGAGAACATCCTCACGCCCGCGACCGGCGAGCGCACCTGGATTTTCCGCGCCGAAAACGTGCGCGACTTCGCCTGGGCCAGCTCGCGGCGCTTCATCTGGGATTGCTGGGGCATCCAGGTCCGCGACGGCGGCCCGGTGATCGCCGCGCAATCCTTCTGGCCGCCGGAGGGCGAGCCGCTGTGGAGCAAGTTCAGCACGCGCGCGGTCGCGCACGCGCTGCAGGTCTACTCGCGCCACACCTTCGACTATCCCTACCCCTCCGCGGCTTCGGTCAACGGGCCGGTCTACGGAATGGAGTATCCGATGATCTGCTTCAACTCGCCGCGGCCGTCGCCCTGGGGCGACGACAAGTCGGACGAGTACGCGCTGGTCGGAGTGGTGATCCACGAGGTCGGCCACAATTTCTTCCCGATGATCCTGAACAGCGACGAGCGGCAGTGGACGTGGATGGACGAAGGCCTCAACACTTTCGTCGAGACCATCGCCGAGGAGGAATGGGAGGAGGGCTTCCCGACCTACGTCGGGGACCTGAACCAGATTGCCATGAATCTGGCGCAGCCCGGCGCCCAGCCGCTGATGACCTCCTCCGACAGCACGGTGAATTTCGGCTGGAACGGTTACGCCAAACCGGCCGCGGGCCTGCATCTGTTGCGCGAGCTGGTGATGGGGCCGGAGCTCTTCGACGCGGCCTTCCGGATCTACGCCCAGCGCTGGATGTTCAAGCGTCCGCAGCCGGCCGACTTCTTCCGCAGCATGGAGGATGCCAGCGCCGTCACTCTCGACTGGTTCTGGCGCGGCTGGTTCTACGAGACGCACCACGTGGACCTGCGCCTGGAATCGGTGGCGGTGGTTCCGGCCGAGACCCTCGAGGCCGCGGGCGCGCCGCTCGGCACGCACGCCTACGTCGCCACGATCGTCAACGAGGGCGGCTTGGTCGCGCCGCTCCTGTTCCTCCTCGAGTACGAGGACGGCGAGTGGGAAGAGCGCGTCATTCCGGTCGAGGTCTGGCGCCGCAACCCGCAACGGGTCGAGGTCATCCTCGCCACCAGCCGGCCGCTGGCCCACCTGAACCTGGATCCGAACCAGCTCACCTACGACGCCGAGCCCTTCGACGGCAGCGGCGCACCCGGTCAGCCGGGTCAATCGGATGGCGGCACGCGCTCGGACTCGATCGTCGAGATTCTGCAAAGCCTGGGCGAAGGCGACGACCCCAACTTTGACATCCCCTTCGAAGACGAAGATTGAGCGCGCGGAGCGGGCGCGGCTGCCGAAGCCGGTGCGCCGCGATCTGGCCTGGATCTGGCGCGACGGCGTCGCGTGGAGCGTGATGGTGGGACTCGGCGAGTCCTACCTCGCCGCCTTCACGCTGGCCTGCGGGCACGGCGAAACCGCATCGGGACTCATCGCCTCCGCGCCGCTGGTGGCGGGCGCCGCGCTGCAATTGGCCGCGCCCGCGCTGGCCGTGCGCATGGGATCGCTCAAGAAGTGGGTCGTGCTGGCCGCCAGCCTGCAGGCGCTGGTGTTTCTGCCGCTCGCCTTCGGCGCCTGGACCGGCGGGCTCAGCTTGCTCGCACTGTTCGCGATCGCCACGGTCTATTGGGCGTTCGGCCTCGGCACCGGGCCGGCTTGGAACACTTGGGTCGGCGGGCTCGTGCCGCGCTCGGTGAAGGCTGGATTCTTCGCCAGCCGCACGCGCGCGAGCCAGGTCGGGACGTTCGTCGGCCTGGCGACCGCCGGCGTGCTGCTGCGCTTCGGTCCGGAGTGGTTTCCCGCGCTGCCGGCGCTCGGCATGTTCGCGCTGATCTTTCTCGCGGCCTGCCTGGCGCGCAGCGTGTCCGCGGCCTGCTTGGCGCAGCAGGAGACGGGCACCGGGATCCCGATCGGCTACCGCGCGCTGAGTTTCCGCGAATTCGCGCGCCGCATCGCCGCCGGCGGCGAAGGACGCTTCGTGCGCTACGTGGTGGCCGTGCAGCTCGCGGCGCAGGTGGCCGGGCCCTACTACACGCCCTTCATGCTGAAGGAAATCGGCTTCGACTACTTCACCTACATGAGTTTGCTGGCCACCGCGCTGCTCGGGCGGGTGGTGGCGCTGCCGTTCATCGGCATGATCGCGAAGCAGCGCGGGGTCCACGTCACGCTGCGCATCGGCGGCGTCGGCGTGGTCTTCGCCACGCTGCTGTGGGCGTTGTCCCAAAACCTGCCTTACCTGTATGCCGTGCAGTTCGCCTCGGGCGCGGTGTGGGCTTGCTACGAATTGTCAACCTTCCTGCTGTTCTTCGACACCATCCCGGAGCATGAGCGCACCAGCATGCTCTCCTGGTACAACTTCCTCCACTCCGCGGCGACGCTGTGCGGCGCGCTGCTGGGCGGCTGGCTGCTGCAGAGTTTCGGCCACGATTACCGCGCCTACGTGTGGGTCTTCGCCGTGTCTTCGGGCCTGCGGGCCACCACGCTCGTGCTGCTGTGGCGCCTCGGGCGCCTCACGGCGGACGTCGTGCCGATGGCCACGCGTCCGCTGTCCGTCAGCCCGGCCACGGGCGGCATGGATCGGCCGATCATCACGACCCTCGAGCGGAACGAGGACTCTAATTCACGGTGAAGCCGAAGTAGTCCTCGGCCAGCCGGTTGCCGGCTTCCAGGACGGCCGCGCGCAGTTCGAAGGATCCGAAGAGCTGCGGCGGCAAGTTGGCGGGAATCGGCAGAGAGAAGGGCACGGACAGGGTCGCGAAGGGCGCGAGATTGCGCGGCTGGCGCGCCAGCACGCGATACTGGCCGCTCGGCAGGCGGCCGACCACCCAAAGGTCGAAGGATTCCTGCCGGTTGGTGGTGCTGGCGAGATCCACGCGGAATTGCAGCGCGTCGCCGGGATGCAAAGTCAGAGATCCGGTCGGCACGGCGTCGGTCCGCACCAGCGGATCGCGGCGGAAGATCTGATTGCCGATGGACTGGTCCCAGTTGGTGACGCCGAGGTCGAGGGACTCGCTCCACGAGTAGTCGGCCTCCAGCGACGCCTGCGGCGCGGCGGCCAGGGACAGCCAGCCGCTGGCGCGATCCCAGGAGTACTCGTCGGGCGCGAGGGTCGCGCCGTCGGCGCGCACGGCCAGCAGTTCGTGCACCGGCGCGTGCGCGAGGCGGAAGCCCCGGCGCTGGCCGTCCGCCGGCAGCGACTCGGCGAGCCGGACGCGCAGGGCGAGGTTGCGCGTATCGCCGAAGTCGAAGGCCTCCACCGTCGAGTTGGAGGTGGAACGCCAACTGTGAGAGTTGGGGAAGGCGCCGGCGTTGTTGAGATAAACGCGCGAGCCCGCGAACCAGATGCCGCCGGCCAGATCCGGAAAACCGTCCAGATGCAGGTCGGCGAAGGCGACGGCCGACACCATGCCGCCGGACACGCTCCAGAAGGGCGCGGTGTCGAAGGTGGCCCCGGTGTTGCGGTAGATCTTGAAGCGGCCCAGACCGCCGGTGAGCTGATTGTTGTCGCTCACCGCCAGATCGAAGTCGCCGTCGCCGTCGGCATCGCCTCTCTCCAGGGTCCCGTTCCTTTGCCCGCTGCCGCCGGTTGGCAGTCCTA
>CAYVPL010000090.1:0-9961 GCA_964453755.1 uncultured Planctomycetales bacterium | reverse complement strand
CGCATTCGTCCCGCTCTACAACACGGCGCACAAATTCGTTGGCTTTTTCGACCTCTTCATCGTGTCCAACGTGATCGACGTGCAGCCCTACGTCATTTACACGGCCGTGAACGGCTGGCGCTTCACCGGCGCAGTGCACCTGCTGACCCTGGCCGACGAGGACGGCGCGCTGCCCGACCTGCGCGGCGGCCTGACCAAGGCGCCCGGCGAGTCCGATCTGGGCATGGAACTGGAAGTGCTGGCCTGGAAGACGATCTACGAGGAGATTGATTTGCACCTCGGCGTTTCCCAGTACCTGGTCGGCGACGCCGTGGCGAACGGCGACGACCAGCTGTGGGCATTCGTGCAGGTCCAGTTTTTCATCTAGCAGATACTGGCCCAGACGGCTGGAGTTAGACGAACCTAAAAGCAGACAGGACAAGGACTTAGGGCCAAGGCCCTCGCCCTGGAACGGGTTCTTGTCCTAAGTTCTCTCGGGCCCGGCTCTTCCGTCGGTGCCACCTCCAGCGGTCTGGGCCAGTATCCGGTCGGGGGTCTAGTGCAGCGCCTCCCACCGCCCCTCCACTCCCTCTCCCGTCATCAGCGCCAAGTGGACGGCCTGCGCCAGCCGGCGTGATGCGGGCGGGCCGAGGAGCGGCAGCTCGGTGCTGCCCTCCGCTCGCAGGGGGCCCAGGCGCAGGAAGGGGACTTGCCTCGTCTGACAATGCTCGGCCAGGGCCGGGGTGGCCGCGAGATCCTCGAGCAGCACGACCAGCAGCCGGTTCTCGGCGAAGGCGGAGGCGGCCGCGAGGGCATCGAGCGCGCTCAGCTGAGCGGCTTCCGGCTCGGCTGGGCCGGGAGGCGCGCCAGTCCGCCCGGGGCCGCCGGCCAGCAAGGGCACGAATTGCGCCAGGCGGGAATGGCGCAGAAACCACGAGCCGCACTGCCCCAGCGCTCGGCGCAGAGCACCCTGCCGCCGCTGGGATTCCATCCGCCGATCAGCCGAGGGGTCGTCACAACCGGGAAGCAAGATGAGAACCGCCGGCGGCAAGCGCAGCGCAACCTCGGCGGACGCAGCCGCGGCCTGACTGACCCCGGAGCCTGCCATGCCGAGATTCAGCACCAGGAAGCCGTCGCCAAGCAGGTCCTGCAAAGGAGTGGGATAAGCCTCCGCGCTGGCACTCCGGCCGCCCAGGGTGGCCGAGTCCCCCAGGCAGTGCACGATCCTGCGGGCCGGGTCCGCAGGCAGGGCTTCGGCCGCCGCCAGTGTTTGCGCGTAGGGCGGCGGAGCCCGATGCCGGGCGAGCGAGTCCTCCAAGGCGGCCGGCCGGGCGAGGACCAGTCCCAGTTCCAGGAACAGGAGCGCGCCCAGCAGCCACGCGGTCCGGCGCAGCAGCCGCCGCGCGCGCGCGAAACGCGCCGATGCTGCCGTGCCGCCGACCTGAACCATGGCGGCAGGAATCCTAGCCCGGACCCCGTCCTTCGCAGCGCCGCGCAGATCGCGGGATAGGATGAGAATTGCCATGACCGCGGGGCCCCCCCACCGCTCCAAGGCGAGCCTTTTCGCCTGCGCGATCGTTTCCCTCCTCCTGCACCCGGCTTCGGCCCGGGCGCAGCAAGAGACTTTGCGCACCAAACCCGACGGCGGGCTGCCCGAGTTCGCCGAGGACAATCAGCGGCGCATTGATCCCGGCGAGGATCAGTGGCGCTCGGAAGTGCTGCACGACGCCGCGAAGCCGATTCTCAAGCATTTCCTCAACGACCTCGCCGGCGGCGGCAATTTCAGCGAGGTGCACTTCGCCGAGGGCTTTCGCTGCAGCGTGCTGCGTCCCGAGTTGGCAACGGTCTACAACGACCGCACCATCGTGGTGCGCCGCGCGCGCGCGATTCCGCCGGAGGACTTCGGCCGCGAGCGTTTGGCCGACCTGGCCAAAGCCTTTCGCGCCCCGGTCGGTCCCGACGCCCAGCTCGGTCTGTTCATGATGAAGTTGGTCAGCGTCGAGATCGACGCCGCCGACCGCTTCCGCATCCGCGTCTTCCTGCATGTGCACGCCGAGGAGCCCGGCGCGGTCCTGCAGTGGAACGTCGAGATCGAGTCCTTCTGGCAGGTCGGCGCGACCGACGAGGACGTGGCGCTCGCCGCCATCCGCGTGCTGGACTACGAGGAAGTGTCCGGGCCGGCGAAACTGCTGCCGGACCACTCGATGAGCGTGTTCGGCGGCACGCCGGGCTATCGCGAGCACGTGCTGCTCGGCACCGAAGATTGGACCAACCGCGTGGATCGCATTCTGGGCAAGTCCTTTTTCGGCGCGCAGGGCATCGCGGTCGGCGACGTGGACGCGGACGGCCACGACGATCTCTACATGTGCCAGCAGGCGGGCTTGCCCAACCGGCTGTGGCTGTGGCGGCCGGACGGCAAGGCGGTGGAGGCTTCGGCGGCCATGGGCCTCGACTTCCTGGACAAGACGCGCAGCGCGCTGATCGCCGACTTCGACGGCGACGGCTTCGCCGATCTGGCGCTGAGCATCGGCACCGACGTGGCGCTGTGCTGGAACGACGGGCGCGGCAAATTCGAGCCGATGCGGCTGGCCGGCCCGGGCACCGGCGAAATCTACTCGCTGGCGGCGGCCGACAGCGACGGCGACGGGGATCTGGATCTCTACGCCTGCCGCTACGTGCAGGACGGCCTGCTGAGCGCCGTGCCGCACCCCTATCACGACGCCAACAACGGGGCCGAGAACGTGTTCTGGCTCAACGAGGGCAAGCGCCGCCTCCGCGTGGCGACGAACGAGGTCGGGCTGGGGATGAACAACACGCGCTTCAGCCTCGCCGCCGCCTGGGAGGACGTGGACGACGACGGCGACCAGGATCTGTACGTCGCCAACGACTTCGGCCGCAACAACCTCTATCTCAACGACAAAGGCAAATTCAAGGACGTCGCGGCCGAGCGCGGCTGCGAGGATCTGGCCTCCGGCATGGGCGTGACCTTCGGCGACGTGGATCGGGACGGGGACGCCGACCTCTACGTCACCAACATGTTCTCCTCGGCCGGCCGCCGCATCGCCACGCAGGACGATCGCTTCATGAAGGGCGAGCAGCGGGAACTGCACCAGTACTACGTGCGGCACGCGCGCGGCAATTCGCTGCTGGCCAACGACGGCCGCGGCAAGTTCACTGACATGACCGACCAGGCGGGCGTGGCGGTCGGGTTGTGGGGCTGGGGCTCGATCTTCTTCGAGTTTGACAATGACGGCAGGTCCGACGTCTACGCCCCGAACGGCTTTCTCACCAGCACCCAGACCGTGGATTTGTGAAGTCTTTTCTGGCGGCGCGTGACGTCGCAGTCGGGCGGACCGGGAGAGGAGAGCAGCGACGCCTACAAGGAGGCGTGGGCCAGCATGGTGCTGCTGGTCGAGAAGGGCCAGATGTCGTGGAGCGGACGCGAATCGAACCGCGTGTTTCTCAATCTCGGCGCCGCCGGCTTCGCCGACGTCAGCGGATTGACGGGCGCCGCCTTCCTGGAAGACGGGCGCGCCTGCGCGCGGCTGGATTGGGACGAGGACGGCCGCCAGGATCTGATCCTGCGCAGCCGCAACGCGCCGAAACTGCGCCTCCTGCTCAACCGCTGGCCGCAGCCGGGCAACTGGATCCAGCTCGACCTCGCCGGCGCCGGCGCGAACCGCGAGGCGATCGGCGCCACCGTGATCGTCGAAGCCGGCGGCGCGCGGGTGCGCGGCACGGTGCGGGCCGGCGAGGGCTTCCTGGCCGCCTCGAGCAAGCGCCTGCACTTCGGGCTCGGCGCGGCGGCGCAGGCCGATCGCGCGCTGGTGCGCTGGCCCGACGGCACCGAGGAGTCCTTCCGCAATCTGCCGGCGAACGGCCGCTACCGCCTGACGCAAGGCAGCGGACGCGCCGATCCGATTGTCAAAGAAGCGGTCGCGCAGCTGCTGGCCAGCGATCCGGCGCCGGCCGTCGCCGAGGACAACCGCGCCATCACGCGCGTGCCGCTGCTGAGCCGGCTGCCGCTGGCCGCGCTGCCGCTGCCGGGTTGGGATGCGCCCGGCCGCAAAGTCGCCGACCTCGCCGGCGCGCCGGTGCTGATCAACCTCTTCTCGACCACTTGCGCCGCCTGCGTGCAGGAGTTCGCCATGCTGCAGGAGCGGCGCGCGGTGCTGGCGCGCTCGGGCCTGCAGGTCGTGCCGATGCTCGTCGAGCAGGGCGCCGATCCGGCGGCGGCGCGCCAGTTGCTGGCCGCGCACGGCCTCGACGCGCTGGGCGGCGCGGCCACCGAGCTGCTGCAGGACGCGCTGGCCTTCGTCCTGGCGGACGCGCTGGTGGACAGCGAGGAAGTGCCGCTGCCGTGCAGCTTCCTGCTCGACCGCAAGGGCCAGCTGTGCGCGGTCTACGTCGGCGAAATCCGCTTCCGCGATCTGGCCGCCGACCTGGAACTGATCAATCGTCTGCCGGACGGCGATTTGCTGAACCCGCGGCCGCTGGGCGGGCGCCTGCTGGTCCCGCGCGTGCGCAACTTTGACAAATTGAGCAAGCAGTTCCGGCGCCTCGGCCTCGAGGATTTGGCCGCGGCCTGCGAAGCCAAGGTCGCCGAAGTCACCGCGAAACTCAGCCCGGCCCGCTGAGGCCGTCTTCGTCCGGGCCCGGCGCGGCGCCGCCGGCTTTGCGGCCGCCGCGGCTGATCTGCGGCCGCGTCACGCGCGCGTCGAGCAGCGCGCGCGCCGTCTCCAGGCAGCGCTCCGCCAGTTCGGCGGCGCCCTCGTGCAGGCTGGCGCTGTTGCGCACCTCGCGGACGTTGTTCTCCATGTCCTCGCGCGCCCAGCCGCGCGAGTGGGCGACGAAGGGAAACTGCGGGAACTGGCAGCCGAGTTCGCCGAAAAAAGTCATCATTTGGCCGACCACCGCCTGCACGTTGTCCTGGCCGCCGGTCACGATCAGCCCGACGATCTTGTCGCGCAGCAGCACCCGTCCCGCCACGAGCTCCTGATTCTGGATGCAGTTCATCCGCTCCACCATTTTGTAATAGAGCGACGAAGCCTGGCCCCAGCGGATCGGGGTGGCGATCAGGAACACGTCGGCCCACTGCGTGAAGGCCTCGTAGACGCGGTCCATCTGGTCGGCGGGATCCATCTGCGTGATCGAGCAGGGCCAGGTGCAGGCGCGCGCCGCCTTCGAGTAGTAGCCCTCGCAGGCGCGGAACTTCAGTTCGGCGAGGCGGATGAGGCGGGTCTCGGCGCCGCGCGCCCGCGCGCCCGCGAGCGCCGACTCCAGCAGCATGTCGCTGGTCGAGGGCCGCGGCTCGAGCAGGTTCATGTTGGTGCAACTGATGCCCGCCACGCGCAGCGGCGCGTCCAGCGGCGGACCGCCCGGCTCGCCGCGGCGCACGAGCTTGGCCAGCGGGTGCGGCGGATGCGGCAGCTTGCTGCGCGCCGTCACGGGCCGCGCCGACACCAGCAGGCGGCCGTTCTCGATCTTCACGGCGTGGGTCGGCACGCGGTCCGCCTCGAAGCCCGGCTCGCCCTCGCCGGTGGCGTGATGAAACTTCCAGGCGTGCCAGGGGCACACCAGGTAGTCGCCGTCGAGGCGGCCCTGGCCCAGCGGCCCGCCCACGTGATTGCAGACGCCGCTCACGGCGTGGAAGGCCCCGTCGCGCCAGGTCAGCGCAATGCGGGTGCGGCCCTTCAGCAGCACCTCCTGCAATTCCCGGCCGGCCAGCTCCGCGGCGGCTCCGACGTCGCACCAACTCAGGTCATGGTCGGCCATGCGTCCTTGTTCTAGCATTCTCCCGGCATGGACGCGCCCACCCGGCTCGCGCTCGAAGTCCTCGCGCAGCCCAGCGACGACGACTGCGGGCCGACTGCGCTGCACGGCGTGTACCGCTACTGGCAGGACGCGGTGGCCCTGGAGGACGTGGTCGCCGCGGTGCCGCGCCTGGACGACGGCGGCACCATCGCCGCCTCGCTCGGCGCGCACGCGCTGCAGCGCGGCTACCGCGCCACGCTCTACACCTACAACCTGCGCATCTTCGATCCGAGCTGGTTCGACCGCTCCGGCCGGTCGCTGCCGGCCGAACCGCTGATCGCCAAATTGCTGGCCCAGGCGGAGGCCAAGTCGAAGGAAAAGCTGACCTTCGTCACCGATGCCTTCGTCGCCTTCCTGCGCGCCGGTGGCCAAGTGCGCTTCGAAGATCTCAGCGGGCGCCTGATCGCGCGCATCCTGCGCTCCGGGCGGCCGATCCTGGTCGGCCTGTCCTCCACCTATCTCTACCGGGTGAAGCGCGAAACCCGCCGCGACGGCGCGGAGGACGACGTGGGCGGCTACCCGGCCGGCCACTTCGTCGTGCTGCACGGCTACGACCCGGCGCGGCGCAGCGTGGATCTGGCCGATCCGCTCGGCAACTCCAGCCCCGGCGGCGCGCTGCACTACCAAGTGAATCTGTCGCGGCTCAAGACCGCGATCCTGCTGGGCGTCCTGACTTACGACGGCAACCTGCTGGTGATCGAGCCCGGGAGCGGCTCTCTCTGACATGCGCAACCTGGTCGTGGTCGAGAATCCGCGCAACTGGCGCCTGCACATGCCCGGCGCCGAAGTGGTGGCGGCACGGGACTATCTGACAAAACCGGAATTCGCCGAGCTGCCGCAGGCCAAGATCTTCAACCTGTGCCGCTCGCACCGCTATCAGGCCACCGGCTATTACGTCTCGCTGCTGGCGGCGGCGCGCGGCCACCGGCCGCTGCCTTCGATCGCCACCATCCAGGATCTGCGGATGGGCTCGGTGCTCAAAGTGGCCGGGCAGGATCTGGACGGGCTGATCCAGCAGGTGCTGAAGCCGCTGAAGTCGCGCGAGTTCCAACTCTCCATCTACTTCGGCCGCAATCTGGCCCGCCGCTACGAGCGCCTGGCGCTGGCGCTCTACAACCAATTCCCCGCGCCGCTGCTGCAGGCCACGTTCCGCCGCAGCCGCTCGGGCCGGTGGCGGCTCGAAGCGGTGCGGCTGGTCGGCACCGCCGAGGTGCCGCAGGAGCACCGCCCGTTCCTCGAGGAGCAGGCCGAGCGCTTCTTCGCGCGGCCGATCCGCCTGCGCCGGCCCAAGGCCGCCCGCCACGATCTCGCCATCCTGTGGCAGGAAGACGATCCGCTGCCGGCCAGCAACGCGCGCGCCATCCGCAAGTTCTGCTCGGCGGCCGCCGACGCCGGCCTGCGCCCCACCTTGCTGACGCGCGACGACTTCGGCCGCCTGCCGGCCTTCGACGGCCTCTTCATCCGCCTCACCACCAAAGTGGACGATCTGACGTTCCGCTTCGCCCGCACCGCGCAAGCCGAGGGCATGGTCGTGGTGGACGATCCGGAATCCATCATCCGCTGCGCCAACAAGGTCTACCTGGCGGAAATGCTGCAGCGCCACAAGCTGCCGACTCCGCGCACGGTGATCTTCAGCCAGGACAGCGCCGGCGCGGTGGCGCGCGCGTTCGGCTTCCCCTGCGTGGTCAAGCAGCCCGACTCCTCCTTCAGCCGCGGCGTGCTCAAGTACGAAACCGCCGCCGCGTTCGAGGCGGCGCTGCCGGAAATGTTCGCCAGCTCCGACTTGCTGGTCGCGCAGGAATTCGTCCCGACCGAATTCGACTGGCGCGTCGGCGAGCTCGACGGCCAGCCGCTCTACGTCTGCCAATACTTCATGGCCGCGCGGCACTGGCAGATCCTGCGCCACAGCGAGGGGCGCGTGCACGAAGGCGCGTCGCGCACGCTGCCGGTCGAGGAGGCGCCGCCGGAAGTGGTGGCGCTGGGCGTCCAGGCGGCCAGCCTGGTCGGCCGCGGGCTCTACGGCGTGGACCTCAAGGTGCTCGACGGCAAGCCCGTGGTGATCGAGGTGAATGACAATCCCACGATCGACGCCGGCGCGGAGGACGCGGTGCTCGGCGACGAGCTCTACCGCCGGATCATGCGCTGGTTCGCCGGCCGCCTCGAGGAAGCGCTGGCATGAGCTGGTCCTATCCGCTCGGCCTGTTCCAGGCCTACGGCGTCGAGCTGGAGTACATGATCGTGCAGGCGGACAGCCTCGACGTGCTGCCCGTCGCCGACCGTCTGCTCGAACGCGCCGGCGGCGTCGGCGGCGAAGCCGCGCCCGAAGGCCCGACCGGCCGCATCGGCTGGTCGAACGAACTGGCGCTCCATCTCATCGAATTCAAATCGCTCGCGCCCGAGCCGCAGCTCGAGCCGCTGGCCGCGCACTTCCAGCGCCACGTGCGCCGCGCCAACGCCGAATTGGCTCCGCTCGGCGCGCGCCTGCTGCCCGGCGCGATGCATCCGTGGATGGATCCGGAGCGCGAACTGCGCCTCTGGCCGCACGACCATGGCGAGGTCTACGCGGCCTTCGACCGCGTGTTCTCCTGCCGCGGCCACGGCTGGGCCAATCTGCAGAGCGCGCATCTCAATCTGCCCTTCGCGAACGACGAGGAATTCGGGCGCCTGCACGCCGCGGTGCGCCTCGTGCTGCCGGCGCTGCCCGCGCTGGCCGCCTCTTCGCCATTGCAGGAGGGCCGCTACACCGGCTTCGCCGACACGCGGCTCGAAACCTATCGTCACAACGCGCGCCGCGTGCCGATCGTCAGCGGCCGCGTGATTCCCGAGCCGGTCTTCACGCGCGCCGCTTACGAAGGCGAGCTGCTGGCCAGCCTCTACCGCGCGATCGCCCCGCACGATCCGGAGGGCCTGCTCCAGGAAGAGTGGCTGAACGCGCGCGGCGCCATCGCGCGCTTCGAGCGCGGCGCCATCGAGATCCGCGTGCTCGACGTGCAGGAGCATCCGGCGATGGACCTGGCCATCTGCGCGCTGACGGCGGCGGCGGTGCGCGCCCAGGCCGAAGAGCGCTGGATCCCGGCGTCCGCGCAGCGCGCCTTCGCGGTGGACGGGCTCGCGAACGTCTTTCTCGGCACGCTCGCGCGGGCCGAAGAAGCGGTGCTCGACGACCCGGCCTGGCTGCGGGCCTTCGGCCTGCCGCCGCAAGCGCTGCGCGCGGGCGAATTCTGGCAGCACCTAGCCGAGGAACTCCTGCCCGCGGACTCCCCGTTCTGGCCGCAAGTGCGCGTCCTGCTGCAAAGCGGCAGCCTGAGCACCCGGCTGCGCCAGGCCTGCGGCGCCGCGCCCGCGCCGGCGCGGCTGCGCGAAATCTACCGCTCTCTGGCAGACTGTCTGCAGGAAGGTCGGCCCTTCCTGCCCGCCTGATGCGCCTCGCCCTTCGCCTGCTGCCGATCGCGCTCGCCTTGAGCGCCTGCGCCACTGCGCCGCACCCGGTCAGCGTCGACGAATCTCTGCCTCCGGCCGAGCGCGAGGTGGACTATCTGTTGCGCAACCTCGAAGCGATGCACCCGAATCCCTTCGGCCGCGTCGGCGAGGACGCATTCCGCGCGCTCTGCGCCGAAGCCGCCGCACGCCTCGACCCCGCCGATCCCGGCGCCTGGCATCTGGAGCTCCGGCAACTGGTGGCGCGCGTCGCCGATTCGCACACGCGCGTCGAGGGGCTCGGCCCCTTCGAGTTCACCGCCGCGCCGTTCCTGCTGGAATACTTTCCCGACGGCTGGTGGATCGTCGGCTCCTTCCGCGGCTATCAGAATCTGGTGGGCTGCCGCGTGATCAGCATGGACGGCAAGCCGATCGAGCAGGTGCTCGAGGAGCTGCGGCCCTACGTCTCCTACGAGAACGAGGCCGCATTCCGCGAATTCGCGCCGCGCTTCCTGCGGCGGCCCGCATTCCTGCACGCCATCGGCGCGACGCCGAGCCCCGACAGCATGCTGCTGGAATTGGAGGCGCTCGACGGCGCGCAGCGCAGCCAGCAGGTGCCGTCGCGGCGCGACCGCTATCGCTACAACACGAGCCTGATCGATCCGGAAGAGGAGGAGCCGTGGCGCCTCCGCAACTCCGAGCGCGTCTACTGGCAGGCCTTCCCGGCCGAGGGCGTGCTGTACATCCGCTA
>CAYVPL010000089.1:0-10027 GCA_964453755.1 uncultured Planctomycetales bacterium | reverse complement strand
GGGCAATCTGTTGCGCGCGCACGCCGCCTTCGGCTTCTGGCGCGCCGCGGCCGAGGGCGACGACCTGGTGCTCGCGGATCCGGCCGACGCGGCGCGGCCGCTGGCGCGCCTGCCGATGCTGCGCCAGCAGCGCGCCGGGCGCGCGGGCGCCGCGAATCTCTCGCTGGCCGACTTCGTCGCGCCGCGCGCGAGCGGCTTGACCGATCACGTCGGCGGCTTCGTGGTGACGGCCGGCGACGGCGCCGCGGAGCTGAGCGCGCGCTTCCGCGCCGAGCACGACGACTATCGAGCGATCCTGGCGCAAGCCTTGGCCGACCGCCTGGCCGAGGCCCTGGCCGAGCGCCTCCACGAGTTGGTGCGCAAGGAGTACTGGGGCTACGCGCCGGAGGAGGCGCTGCCCGCCGAGGCGCTGATCCGCGAGGAGTACCGCGGCATCCGCCCTGCGCCGGGATATCCGGCCTGCCCCAATCACGACCTCAAGGACGATCTGTTCCGGCTGCTGGACGCCGAGCGCGCGATCGGCGCGCAGCTGACGGAATCCTGGGCCATGACGCCGCCGGCCAGCGTCGCCGGTTTCTACTTCGCGCACCCCGCGGCGCAGTACTTCGGCGTCGGGCGCATCGGCGAGGACCAGATCGCCGACTACGCGGCGCGGCGCGGCGTCACGCCGGCCGAAGCGCGCCGGCGTTGCGGCGCGGGCATGGACTGAGCACTCTCAGCGCGCCTCACTCGTTGTGGCGCTTGCGGACCTCTTCCAGATTCTCGAGGTGCAGTCCGATCGGGATGGCGTCGGGCAAGCCTTCGGCCGGAATCACCACGTCCCGGCGTGCGCGCGTCTCCGCGTCGAGGCGGATTCCTGAGGTCATGCTGCGGTCGCCGTGCCGTCCGCGTGCTCTCACTTCCAAGCGATACGTGCCGGCCACGGGAACCCAAACTTCCGCAGTGCCGGCGGCGTCGAGGTAGGACTCTCCTCCAAGCTGGTTGGCCGTGTCGTGCAAGCCGACGCTGTATTCCAGGTCGTCCGGGAGGGGCGATGGTGAGAGGATCGCCACGCGCACCGCAATGCCGCGCGGCAGGGTGATGCGTTGATCGGCGAGGGCGCCGCGCACTTCGACCAGCGCGAAGCGGTCCGCGCGCACGTCGAATTCCAGCGGGGCCCCGGAACTGAGAATCCGGTCGTCGTAGTTCTTGGGCCGCTCCCGCCAGGAGTGCGGCTCGATTCCGCGCAGGCGGATCTGCCAGTTCTCGACCGGCTGACCTTCGGGATCCACCACTTCGATCCGGATCGGCCGGATTTTGCCGCGCAGATCCACCTGCAAGATGCTCGGATCGGCGGGCTGGCCGCCTGCGATGGCCAAACCTTCGAGGCTCCAGAGCTTGCGCCCGGACCAGTGTTCCTGCAGCGACATGGCGTAGACGCCGTCCGTGAGACCGCTGAGCGTCCATGCTCCATCCGGCGCAATCCGGGTCACACGCGAGCGGGTCGAGTCCTTGAACTCCAGCAGCACCGCCTGCAGCGGGACGTCCGAATCGAGCAGCATGGTGCCGCTCAGGCTGATCGCGGGATCCAGAACAATTTCCACTCCGGTGGCCCCGAGCGCGAAGGGAATTTCGGCGCGAGAGCCGGAACTCAGCCAGGCTTGGATGCGCAGTTCGCCAGGAGGCATTCGGCCTTCGATGCGGAAGCGCGAACCTTGCCAGAGGGTTGCCAGGCGCCGCGGGCTGGCGTTCCACGCGCCGCCGGCGTCGCGCACTTGAATCTGCATGTTCAGCCGCTCGCCCAGAGGCTGACCATCGCTGCGGCGCACGCTGCCTTCGACCACCAGCGGCGTCTTTTCCAGCCGCAATTCACCCAGTTCGTTGAGGCCGGGGGCAAGCGGCGCGGACAGTTCTCGCATCGCCGACCAGGAATCGCCGCTGCGCGGATCCGTGGCGCTCAATTCCACCAGCCGGCGGAAAGTGCGGTCCACCGTGTTGACGCGTTCGTCGCCCAGCGCCTCGAATGTCAGGCGAGAATCTGCGTCGAGGGCGCGGCCCACGGCGCCCCAGGTGGTGCGGCCGTTGCCCGAACCGTGCTCCATGGCGAACTCGGCAAGCAGGCGCAGGCCCGGGAGCGGTTCGCCGGAGGGCCCGAGCACGCGCAGAGCGATCCAGGGCGCGTCGTCCTTCAGCTGGATCACCGCCGTCACGCGCTCGCCGACGGAGTGCGGGCCGGCGAAGCGCGCGTAGACCGCGCGTTCCTCGTCGCCGCGGCGCAAGGCGGCTTGCAAGGGCTGCTCGAGGGCCACGTGGGTGAAGCGCACGCGCCCGTCGCGCGCGGGCAGGGTCAGGGCGTCGGCGTTTTCTTCCGTGCCGGACCAGCCGGCGCGCTGCGGATCGTCCACGCGCAGCTGCACCGGCCACACTCCGGCCAGCGGCTGGCCCTGGGCATCCTGCAGCAGGATCTCGACTTCGCCTCCGAGCGCGAGTTGCAGAACCGGAGGCGTTGCAGGTGGCGCGTCGTAGTCGAAGGCGATTCGCTGCGCCGAACCTGTAGGGCCGACGAGGGCCAGGAAGTAGGCCGGCGGTTGCTTGCCCGTGCTGCGCACTGCCTGAAGGTCGCGCAGCACGGCCGTGCCGTCGGCATCGGTCGTTGCCGTGACCAGAACGATCTTCTCGCGCAGCAAGCCAACGCAGGCGCCCGCAACCGCTCGGCCCGAAGGATCCACAACGCGCACGGCCTGCTGCAGTTCCGACTTGAGCGCGATCGTCAACGGCAATTCCAGTTGACCTGGGTAGTAGAAGAAACAACGCGAGGCCTCGGCAGTGCAGGCACCGATCCACATTGCGCCCGTGATGTGAGGTAGCACGGCGAATCCGTCCGCGCCGGTGAGGACGCGCGGCGCGCTCTCACGCGCCCAGCCGAAGTGCAAGCCGTCGTGGCCTCGCTCGTGCAGCCACTGCTCGGGGTAGAGCCACATCACCTCCGCGCCGGCGATCGGGGTGCGGGTTGCCTCGTCCACGACTTTCACGAGAAAGCCGTCGGCGGCGCTGCGAGCGAGCGGCGCCTCCGGGGCTCCGGATGCGGCTTCGCGCGCGAGTCCGGCCGGATCGGCCGCGCCGCCGGCGGGAAGTTCCGCCTGCGGAAGCGAAGCCGCCGCGTTCGACTCGGTCTCGCTGGCGGCGGAGTCCTCCGAGGACGGCTCGTCGCCGCGCAGCAGCCACCACGCGCCGCCGAGCAGGGCCAGCAGCAGGCCGAGAACCAGCAGGATCCGCGTGCGCGAGCCGCCGCCCATCACGAGTTGCGCTGCTGCGCGATCTGGGCGATCGCTTCCTGGATCTTGGCCGGATCTACGTTGATCGTGAAGGACTGCATGCCGCTACTGGGACGCACCTCGATCTCCGCGGCTTCCATGTCCACCCAGGCGCCGAAGACCGCGCCGTCCGTACCGCCATACATCACCAGCGAGATGCTGCAGAGGCCGGTCAGAGCCGCGTTGAACTCGGCGACGCCCGCAGGGTCCACGTCGGTGTTCGGACCCGAGGAGTCCTGCGCCGCGCCCGCCGCCGAGTTCAGGCCGATCACCAGGCGGTGACCCGCGGGCAGTCCGCCGGCGCCGCTCAGGACGATGCGGATGCGCGGCCCCGGCAGCAGGCTGGCTTGACAATCGGCGCTCACGTCCTCGAGATGGACCGTGAGTCGGCCTTCCATCATCACCATCAGGTCGGAAGGCAGGTCGCGCTGGGGGATCATCACCTCGTCCTGATTGGCCCAGAAGTGCTGCCTCGAGCCGTCGGCCCGCTTCTCGACCACCTGGAAGTGCTGCAGCGGCTGGCCGTTCTCGTCCACGGCGCGCACGTGCAGAAAGCGCGCCTGGCCGCGCGCGTCGAAGGGCTGCAGGCGCGCGTCGGCGCAGGCTGCGCCGGCCTCGACCAGAAGGCCCTCGAGAGTGGCGAGAGACTCGCCCGCGTTGCGCGGCCGCAGTTCCAGGGCGTAGATCCCGGGCGGCAGATTCACGAAGCTGAAGGTACCGTCCTCGCGGATCTCGGCGCCCCAGGGGCCGGAATCCTGATCGCCGCCGGCCTCGTTGCGCAGATTCAGGAAGAAGCCAGCGAAGGACGCGCTCTCGTCCAGGATCATCCTTCCGGCCAAACTGCCGGCCGTGCGCAGGACGAGTCGCAGGCCCGTGCTGCCGGGCGGGACGTCCGCGGGCTCGCACCACTTGCCCTCGCCGGAGCATTCCACGCGCAAGAGAGGACTGTCGCTGCGGCCGTGCAGCGCGAAGGCGCCGTCGGCGCCGCTGCGGCCCTGGAGATCGTTCTCCCAGCCCCAGTAGAACTGCTCTTTGCCGTAGAAGATCTGCGGTCGCGCCTGAACCGCCACGCCAGCCAACGGCGCGCCGGCTTCGTCCACGATCTGGCCGGAGGCGAGCAGGGGCGGAACTTGCAGCGTCAAATTGCCGAGATCGGTGACGCCGGGCGCAAGGTTCCAGGACAGATCCGCGACGGCCGACTCCGCGCCGCCCGCGGCCCGGCCGTCGCGCAGCGTGAAGCTGCGCTGCGCGCCGTCCGGCAAGTCGGGAGTTTCGACGGCAAGGCGGAAGCCGCCCTTCTCGTCCGTGCGCAGTTGTCCTTCCTGATTCTCGCCGTTGAAGAGCGACTTGCTTGCCAACTCGTAGTGCAGCAAGGCCTGCGCCACCGGCTGGCCGTCGGCACGCAACACGCGGCCGGTCAGGACGGAGACGCCGCCCTGCTCGCGGATCTCGACGCGCACGCGCTCGCCGGCCAGCGCCGGCCCCGTCGCCAGGAGTTCGCCGATCTTGGTGCCGTCCTCGCGCAACGCGATCACGCGCATCGGCTGGTTGAGTCCCACCGGGCGCAAGCGCGCGCGGCCTTCCTTCAGCAAACCGCTCAGGCCTTCCGCCGGGCTCATTTCCGGGTCGCTCGGCCGGTCCTGCGCGACCGGCAGCAACTGCACGAAGGCGGGGCCGGCCCAGGGCGCGCCGTCGGCGGAGAAGATGCTCACTTCGAGGCTGCCGTGCGGCGGCAGCAGCAACTCCAGCGGCTGCTCGGGAGGCTGGCGCGGATCGAATTCCGCGCGCACGGGTTCGGCGAAGATGCCGCCGAGCTGCACCGCGAAGACGGCATCGGACGGCATGTCCGGGATGAGGAGGTCGAGCGGCTGGATCAAGCCGACGCCCTGTGCGTCGGTCTGCACCGCGAACATGCCGCGGTCCATGCCGCCTTGTCCCACGCGCAACTGCACGGGCAGTCCCGGCTGCGGCTGGCCCGCGGCGTCGGTGACGCGCGCGGCGACGGAGCTCATCTGCACGCATTCGATCGTCACGCCGTCTTCCGGAATCGAAGCGCCCTCGTAGAAGCCGAACCAGCGCTCCAGCCGCCCCGCCATCCACAGGCGTCCACGCGGCAGGGGCAGGCGCACGCTGCCGTCGGCGCCGGCGCGGTAGCGCACGGCCAGTTTTTCGATGACGTGCAGGATGCTGGCCGACTCGATCATCGCGGCGCGCAGCTGCTGTTCGTCCACGTTCTCCACGTCGAGGAGGAAGACGTCGGCGTAGGGAATCGGCGCGCCCTCATCCTTGCGCACGACGCGCGCCAAGAAGCCCTCACCGGCGGCGGCGGGGGCGGCGTAGGCGGGCGCGTCCGTCGCCGGAGCCGCGGGCTCCGATGCCCTGCGCTCCAGGCTGCCGGGGGGGGGAACCACGGACTCGGCGCCGCGCCAGGTGCCCGGCTCGGGCGGCGCGGACTCGGAGGCGGTCCCGGCGCCGGCTTCTGCGGGTGGAACGTCCGAGTGCGTCGAACTGAACAAGAGCCAGACCGCGAGGGCGAACACCGTCAACCCGGCCGCGACGAGGAAGGGCTTCATGCGCTGAAGCCCATCCTAACAACTGATTTCAGGCCGAAACCGGGCTCCAGGATTTCGGCTCGAAGGCCCAAGCCGGAATCGCTGCGGCCGCGGGCGCGGCGAAGTGGATTTCGATCTCGCGCACGCCCGCCGGCGAGGCGGTGCGCAGCCAGGCGCGGCCGGGCGTGCCCTCGAGGCCGCTCAGGGCCTCGCGCACGGCCGCCGGCAGTTCCGGCAGCGCGGACAGGGCGGCGGGCACGCGCGCGGCTCCCTGCAGTCCTTCCAGCACCGCCCAACTCACACCACCAAGCCGGATCTCCACCCGATCTTCGGCGCGCAGCACTTCGGCGGGACCGGCCGCGGGGGCCGTGGCCAGCGTGGCTTCCAGCCGCGCGATCGTCTGCTCCATCTTCGCGCCGGCCTTGGCGCGCTGCTCGGGCGCCATCGCCGCGAGTTTTTCCTGCAGGGAAGTCAGACGAGCGCGCGCCGCCGTGAAGGACTCTTCGACGGGCGGCAGGACCGCGGCGGGGGCTCCGGCGCGCGGATCGAGGCGGAGGCCGGCGCCTTCGGGTCCAGCCAGCCACCACTCGCCGGGAGAAGTCAGCAACGCCTCCGTGCCCGCCGACCACAGGCTCCATGCAGATTCCGTCGCCTTCTCCGGCTCGCCGGGAATGCGCACGATTTCCTTGACGCTCAGGGCGGTCAGCGTGCCGCTGCGCTGCGTGGCAGGCGCCGGTCGCAGCGACAGATCGAACCAGACTTTGACTTCGTCGTGCACCTTCACCAGGCCGAAGGTGCTGTGCGGCTCGATGCCGTGGTCGGTCTGCAGGAACTTCAACTCGCCCTGCACGCGCAGCGAGCCGTCCGCCAGCCGCTCGAGGGTCACCGGGAAGAGGCGCGGCTGCTCGACGCCGTGGATGCTGAAGCTGCCGGAAGCATCGAGGCGTGAGGCGCCGGCGCTGCCGAGTCCGCCCGTCAAGCCGTCGAGCCGGAAGCGGATGCGCGGAAAGCGCTCGGCCTCCAGGTCGCCCATCATGTTCTCGTCGCGATCCTCCTTCCCGGTGCTGAGATCCTTGACGAGAAACCACACGTCGCCGCCGGCGGTCGCGCCGAGGCGGGTGAGGTCGGCGTGCAGGAGCGCCTGCACCGGCTTGGCCTCGCCGGAAAATGCGTGCAGCGTCGAGTCGCCCTCGAAGCCGGCGCGGCTGCCGTCGGCCGCCTCCCAGCGCTGGTAGGGGAAGGGGACCGGAGCTTGGACGGCAGCGGCGCAGAAAAGAGTGAGGGCGAGGATCATGAGCGGAGTCGCGGCAGGAGGCGGCCGGTGCGGGCGAAGGCCGCGCGCCAGGCGGGGTTCTGTTCCAGCAGGCGCTCCTCGGCGCGCATGCGCCGCAGGGTCACCGGAATCAGGAACAGATTGACAAAGATCAGCGAGTACCAGCAGGCGCCCGCCAGCGGCAGCGCGATGCCTTCGAGCAGCACGCCGAGGTAATTCGGATGGCGCACGAAGCGGTAGGGGCCGGTGCGCACCATGGTCTGCGCCGTGGACACCGCGCCGCGCGCATTCCAGGCCTGGCCGAGCGCGTGGATGCTGGCGAGGCGCAAGGCCTGTCCCGCCAGCCAGAGGACGAGCGCGAACACGAACAGCGGCAGCGGAATCGGCCGCTGCAGCAGCGCGTTCTCGGCGGCGGGCGCGGCCAGCAGCAGCACCTGCACCGCGACCATCGCGGCGTAGGCGCCGCGGCTTTCGCACGCGTCCAGGCTGCCGCCCTGATGCGCGGTGTGGCGCCGCATCGCCAGCAGATTGCGGCGCGAATACGCCAACTCCGCCAGGCGCTGCACCGCGGTGAAGCCCAGCAGCAGAGCGAGGGCGGGCTCGACCGGCACCGTCTACTCCCACTCCATCAGCAGCATTTCGACGGAGAGCCCCGGGCCGAAGGCGACCATCAGCGCGAACTGGCCGACGTCCGGGCGCAGGCCCAGGCGCTGCGCTTCCGCGAGCACCGTGAGCACCGAGGCGGACGAAGTGTTGCCGTGCCGCCGCAGCGCCTCGCGCGAGGCGCGCAGAGAGCCGTGCTCGAGCTCGAAGATCTCTTCGTAGACGTCGAGCACGCGCCGCCCGCCCGTGTGCACGAGGTGCAGGCCGACGTCGGCGGCGGTCAGGCCATGCTGCGCCAGGAATTGATTCACCACGGGCCGGAGGCCCTTCTGCAGCAGCACCGGCAGAGTGCGGTCGAGGTTGATGCGCAGGCCGTGCGAACCGACTTCGAAGCCCATCGCGTGGCGCGAATCGGGGAAGAGGTGGCTGGCGCTGCCGATGATGCGCGGCCCGCTGCCGTTCGGCCCCAGCACGATGGCGCCGGCGCCGTCGCCGAAGAGGGCGCCGGCCACCAGATTGGCGCGCGCGCGGTCGCCGGGCACGAAAGTCAGAGTGCACATCTCCATGGCCACGAGCAGCACGGTCTTGCCGCCCGCCGCGAGCTGGCTGGCGAGATTGAGGCCGAGCGCGCCGCCGGCGCAGCCCGCGGCGGTGATCGGGATGCGCAGCGCGTCCGGGCGCAGGCCCAGATCGGCGGCCAGATCCACGTTCAGCGCGGGAATCGCCAGGCCGGTGCAGGAGACGTCCACGATCGCGTCCACTTCGGCGGCGGCCATGCCGGCCTGCTCGAGCGCGGCGCGGGCGGCCCGCCCGCCGTGCTCCAGGCAGGCCTTCTGCCAGGCGGCGTTGCGCTCGGTGAAGCCGTTCAGCGCCAGCAGTTGCTCCTGCGGCAGCGCCAGATGGCGGTTCTCCACGCCAGAATGATGAACGATTCCGGCGATGAAGTCCTGCGCCTCGTCGGGGAAGAGCTGACACAGCGCCGCGACAGTCTCCTCGCGGCCGACGCCGTGCTGCGGAAAGGACACGCCCAGGCCGCGCAAGGTCGGCAGGCGCAGCGCGAAGGCGGCGCGGCGCGCGAGTTTCGATTGTGAAGAAGTGTGAATCATGGAAGTGAGAATCAGGCGCCGGCCGGCAGCGATTGCCGGCGCAGGGCGGAACTGCCCGCGGCGATGGCGGCCATGTGGCCGGCGAGTCCAGGGGCGAGGCGCAGGCCGCGCGTGAGTCCGCGGGCTAGCGCGTCGTGGCGCGACATGAAGCGCAGGCTTGCGGCCAGCAGGCCGCGCGCGCGGCGCTCGGAGCGGCCGGCCCGCTGAAAGGCGCGGGCGGCGGCGGCGCGCGAGGCGCCGTGCTGCATGGCGATCAGCGCGTCCGCGGCCTGGGCGCCGGTGCGCAGAGCGATCGTCATGCCGGCGCCGAGAATCGGATCCACGGCTCCGCCCGCATCGCCCACCAGGAAGGCGCGGCCATCGGTGAGGCGGCGCGGCCAAGGACGGCCGAGAGCGCGGCCTTCGGCGCGGCCCAGGGGTTCGCCGAGGCGCGTTGCGGCGCGCGGATGCGCGGCCAAGCCGCGCGCCAGCAGCGCGTCGGCGTCGAGCGCGGCGCCCTCGGGCGATTCCGCCAGCACCACGACGTTGATCGCGCCGCGCGGCAGCGGAGTGAGATAGACGTCGAAGCCGCCGCCGAAGTGAACCTCGACGCGGTCGAGGCGGCGGCGCTCGGCGAAGCGGGCGCGCGCGCCGGGACGAGGCCGCGCCGCAGCCTGGAGCGCGGGCCGCAGCCAGGCCGCGGCGCGGCCGCCGGCGCCGTCGGCGGCGACGAGGTGGCGCGCCAGGAACTCCTGATCGCCGGCGCGCACGCGGAAGCCCTCGTCGGCGGCCGCAGCCTCGGCGCGAACCGTCAGGCGCTGCACTCCGGGACGCTGAGCCAGAGCCTGCGCGAGCGCTTCGTGCAGGTCCGTGCGCCACCAAGCCTCGCCCGGCGCGGCCAAATCCATCTCGAGTTCGCCGGCGCCCGGCACGCAGTAGCGGATGCCGGCGAAAGCGCGGGCTCTGCCCGCCGGGTCGATGCCCAGCTCGCGCAGAACCTGCACGCCGGCGGGCAGGATGCCCTCGCCGCAGGGTTTGTCAAAGGCGCCGGCCTGCGGGTCGCAGAGCAGCACGCTCAGACCGGCGTCCGCCGCGCGCAACGCGCAGGCGATGCCCGCCGGGCCGCCGCCGAGAATCGCCACGTCGTGAGTCGAGCGCATGATTTCCTATTTGGCGGGCGCAAGACTCTCGGTGGCGGTGATGCGGCTGGCGGCGTCCACC
>CAYVPL010000088.1:0-10075 GCA_964453755.1 uncultured Planctomycetales bacterium | reverse complement strand
TGTTCTTCTCGGCGAGGCCCTCGAGCTTGCGCTGCTTGTCCGCCGGCGCGCCGCCCTTGGCGAGGATCGCAACGCCCAACTCGGCCTCGCGGCTCCAAATTTCCGGCAGGCCCTTCGCGCCGACGTCCGTCAACAACTGCTGATAGGCGGCGGCCGCGCCGGCGGCGTCGCCTTTGTCTTGCAGCGCCTGCGCCTTGGTCAGCAGCGCGCTGCCGTAGAAGAAGGTGTCGGGAACTTCCTGCAGCAGGCGGTCCACCGTCGCGGCGACCTGACTCATGTTGCCGGTGGCGGCGTAGCAGTCGATCATGCTGTTCAGCGCGTGCTGGCGCGTCCAGGCAAAGCGCGCCTCGCCTTGAAGATCCTTGTCGTTCAGCACGAAGTTGAACGCCGAGATCGCCAGCGCGTAGTCCGCGTCCTCCATGGCCGCGAGGGCGTCCTTGTAATCCGCGAGATCGCGCAGAGTCAGGCTGTGGCGCACTTCCTGCACCTGCTCGGAGGGCTTCTTGCTCTCCTGCCCGCCCTTGCGATAGGTGACTTCCGTGTAGGTTTCGCTGAGCACCCTCTCCACCTGCAGGACGGTGCCGTCGAGGAGGATGATCTGGTCCCCGGATTGCGGGGCGGCCAAGGCGAGAAGCAGGGTGGTCGAGAGCGCGGCGAACATGGGTCCGGGTTCGGAAGGGTCGAACAGGATAGCCCATCTGCCGAAACCGGTTGACGGACGACGGCGGCCGCGACGGGCCGCTCAGCGCCGCGGTTTGGCCGGCGCGGGCTCCAAAATCCCGGCGCGCCGCAGCCGCACCAGCTCGCCGACGAGGCTCACGACGATCTCCCCGGCCGCCTTCGCGCCGATGTCCAGGCCGATCGGCGTCTTGACGCTTCTGAGCCACTCCTCGGGCACGCCTTCGTCAGCCAGGATGCGATCCAACTGCGCCTTCTTCGCGCGCGAGCCGATCATGCCCAGGTACTTGGGCTGGCAGCCGCTGCGCCAGACCGCGCGCAGGGCGGCGAGGTCGTCCTGGTGTCCCGGGGTCAGAATCACAAGGTAATGGTGTTGTGCCGTGCCGTAGCGGGCCAGGGCCGCCTCCCAAGAACCGGCGAAGGTGGCGTGCGCGAAGGGGTGCTTCGCCGCGCAGGCGTAGTCCGCTCGGGTGTCGCAGACCTCGACGCGGAAATCGCATTCCCGCGCCACGCGCACGGCCGCGCCGCTGACGTGGCCCCCCCCGAGCAGGACCAGCACCGGCGGCACCACGGCTTCGGCCAGGATCGTGACCTGCCCGCCGCAGATCAGGCCCGACTCGGGGACGTCGGCCTGGTTGAGGGTGAAGCTGCGGGTCTGGGCCCGGTCCGTGGCGATGACTTCGCGGGCCATGGCGATCACGTCCCGCTCGACGCAGCCGCCGCCCACCGATCCCAGCGCGCTGCCGTCGCCGCGCACCAGCATTTTCATGGTCTCCTTGCCGGGGGTGCTGCCGCGCGTCAGCAGCACGGTGCAGAGCGCGGCCGGCTGGCCGGCGGCGCGCAGGCGCACGATCTCTTCCCAGAGGTCCGCGGACTCTTCCAACTCTGCCAGAGAATACGCCGGCGCGGGGTATCCTTCGCGCGTGAGTTCCAACGAGGACGAGGCCGTGGAAGTCGTGCTGGCGCTGGGCGGCGGCGCGGCGCGCGGCCTTGCGCACATCGGCATCATCCGCGTGCTCGAGGCCGAGGGTTTGAAGATCCGCGGCGTGGCCGGCACCAGCATCGGCTCGATCGTCGGCGGCCTCCACTGCGCCGGCCGGCTGGACGCCTACGAGACGTACATGCGCGGCCTCGACGCGCGCACGTTTCTGCGCCTGCTCGATCCGGTGATGCCGCGCGCGGGATTGCTGGGCGGCGCGCGCGTGATGAAACAATTGCAGGAGATCGCGGGCGCCGTCGCCATCGAGGATCTGCCGATTCCCTTCAGCGCCGTCGCCACCGATCTGCATTCCGGCGAAGAAGTGCGCTTGCGCAGCGGGCCGATGGTGGACGCGATGCGCGCCAGCTGGGCGATTCCCGGAATTTTCGCGCCCGTGAAGCTGGGCGACCGCTGGCTGGTGGACGGCGGCGTGTCCATGCCGGTGCCGGTGGCGGCGGCGCGGGAGTTGGTGCCCGGGCTGCCGGTGATCGCGGTGAACCTCAACAACACCGAGTATCACTTCCAGGGCGAGGTCGTGGACTTGCTGGAATCGTCCGAGGACGAGCGCGAGCTCGGGCGCATCGAGCGGCTGTTCCAGCGCATGCGCGGGCACCGGCCGAAGGATCAGCCGGACGACGAATACGTGCCGGGCATGGTGTCCTCCGTCAGCGACAGCGTCACGCACCTGGAGCACAAGATCACGCGCTTCCAGCTGGCCGCCGATCCGCCCGACCTGCTGCTGGAGCCGGCCGTGTTCGGCATCGGCCTCTTTGACTTTCACCGCGCCGAGGCGGTGATCGGCGCCGGCGCCCACTGCGCTCAGCGCGCCGTCACCGAAGGCCGCATCAAGGAGCTGGCCGCCAAGGCACGTCGGCGCGGCCGGCTGCCGCGTTGGCTGCGCGAGCGGCCGTGAAGAGCCAGTCTGACAATCGGTTCAGGTAGACGATCGCGCGCGGATCCACCTGCTGCGCCGGATCCGCGGCCAGCGCCACGACGGCGCGCTCGGCGCGGCGGCAGACGGTGCGCGCCAGATGCAGGCGCGCGGCCAGTTCGGTGCCGCCGGGCAGGATGAAGGTGGTCAGCGGCGTGAGTTGGGCGTCCCAGGCGTCGATTTCGCGCTCCAGGACCGCGGGCGCGCCGTCCGGCCAGGCCGGGAGGTGCCGGCGCGCGGATTCGCCGGCCTCCGGGGGAGTGGCGAGCCAGGAACCGATGGTGAAGAGGAGGGCCTGCTCGCGGGCCAACCGACCATCGAGGCCCGCCAGCGCCGAGGAGGCCGCGGAGCACCAACCGAATGCTGAGTTCAACTCGTCCACGTCGCCATAGGCGGCGATGCGGGCGTGACACTTGGGCACGCGGCCGCCGCCGAAGAGGCCGGTCTCGCCGTCGTCGCCGGTGCGGGTGTAGATGCGCACCCGAAAAGCGTAGCGGGGCGGAATCTCGCGATCCCGCCCCGCTGCGAGGAGAAAACGGCGGCCTACAGCGCCTTCGCGTTCTCTTTCAGATAGGCCTTCATGCCGTCGGTGCTGGCCTTCATGCCCTTCTTGCCTTCGCTCCAGCCGGCGGGGCAGACCTCGCCGTGCTTCTCGAAGAACTGGAGGGCGTCCACCATGCGCAGCATTTCGTCAATGTTGCGGCCCAGCGGCAGGTTGTTGACGACCTGGTGCTGCACGACGCCGTTCTTGTCGATGAGGAAGGAGCCGCGCAGGGCCACGCCGGCCGCTTCCAGCAGCACGTCGTAGTCGCGGGCGATGTTCTTGGTCAGGTCCGCGACCAGCGGGTACTTGACCGGGCCGATGCCGCCGGCGTCCACGCCGGTGTTGCGCCACTGGAGGTGGCTGAAGTGGCTGTCCACCGAGCAGCCGATCACCTGCACGCCGCGCTTCTCGAACTCGGCCAGGCGGTGATCGAAGGCGATCAGCTCGGTCGGGCAGACGAAAGTGAAGTCCAGGGGATAGAAAAAGAGGACGACTGCTTTCTTGCCCTTGAAATCGGACATCTTAAAGTCGTTTTTGAAGCTGCCGTCCGGCATCACCGCGTTGGCGGTGAAATCCGGGGCGGGTTTGCCGACGAGAACTGCCATGGCTGAGGTCTGGGTTGGTGGTTAGGGGTTGAGACCGCCCATTCTAGGACAATTCCGCGCGGCCCTCCAGAATTGCTGAGCGCAGAACTTGCAGCGCGGCGCCGCCGTGGGCGGAGGCAGTGGCCAGCACCTCGGCGTGGCTGGGTTTGCCGCCCGCCACCCCGGCGGCGAAATTCGTCAGCAAGGACACGGCCAGCACGCGCGCTCCGGCCGCCCGCGCCGCCAGCGCCTCGGGAATGGTGCTCATGCCCACGGCGTCGGCGCCGAGGCTTTGCAACATCTTGATTTCCGCATGAGTCTCATAAGAAGGGCCGGGGAGTCCGGCATAGACCCCGGGCCGCAGCGCCGGTTCGCGGGAGCAAAGGCGGGCGCGCCAGGCCGCGTCGTACAGATCGGTCAGGTCGAGAAAAACCGGCCCGCCAGTGATGGAGGCGCCGGCCGCCAGCGGATTGGGCAAACCCAGATTGACGTGATCCAGGAACGGCATGAGGCTGCCGGGCGGCCGGGCCGGATCCAGCGAGCCGGCGGCGTTGAGCAGCACGACCTCCCGCGCGCCCCAAACCACCACGGCGCGCAGGCCGCGGACGATTTCGGCCGCGCCGAAGCCTTCGTAGGCGTGGACGCGGCCCGTGATGAGCGCCACGCGCCGGCCTTCCAGCTCGCCGACGATGAGATCGCGGCCGTGACCCGCCACGGAGGGCGATGGCCAGCCGGGCAGATCGGCCAGCGGCACGGATTTGGCTGCAACCAGAAGGTCGGCGGCGCGGTCTCTCCAACCGGAACCCAGCACGACCGTAGCCTGAGGTGGCTGGCCCAGGCGTTCGCGCAGGGCTGCCGCCAGGTTTTCGACCCGTTCCCTCTCGGGCGTCGCGGCTTGGCTGGATCTGATTCCGCTTTCACTCACAGCCCCCATCCTAGAACTTCCATGCGTTCCGCCTCCCGCCTCCTGCTCCTGCTGCCCGCGCTCGCCACCTCCTGCGTCATCGAACTGGGCGAATGGGGCGGCACCAAGGCCACCCGCAACGCCGATCTGGCGTTCACGCCCTCCGCGCCCATCCAGGAAATCCTGATTGACACCTACAACGGCTCCGTGACCGTCGAGGCCACCGACGCCGCCGAGGTCGTGGGCACTTCCAAGATCTGGGCGAGCGCTTCCTCTCAGGAGCGCGCCGAGAAGCGCCTCAGCACCATGGATTGGACCTTCACCGAGGAGGGCAACGGCCGCGTCGTGCTCAAGATGTCGAAGCCGGCTTCCGGCGGCAGCAACAACGCCGGCGCCAGCGCCAGCGTCAAGGTGCCGGTGGGCGCGCGCGTGCTGGTGGACACCGGCAACGGCGGCGTCGAGATTCACGGCGCCTTCCCCTACGCCTGGGTGGACACCAGCAACGGCTCGGTGGTCGTGCACGGCGCGAAGGACGTGGCCGTAGACACCAGCAACGGTCCGGTGGACGTCAAGTCCGACGGCAAGGTGCTGGTGGACACCAGCAACGGCGGCGTGCGCTACGCCGGCAGTTCGACCGATTTCTCGCTCGACTCGAGCAACGGCGACGTCGAGATCGCGCTCGCGGGTGACTGGGCCGGGCAGGGCGTGGCCGACACCAGCAACGGCTCCATCACCTTGAACTGCGCGGGGACGCTGCAGTGCGGCATCCAGTCCGACACCAGCAACGGCAAGTTGCACGTGGAGGGCCCGCAGGTCGCGGGTTCGAAGGGACTGCTCCATCTGCAGACGAGCAACGGCTCGATCTGGGTGAAGCACGGTCCGAAGTAGCGGCGAGCGGCGCGTTATCCTGCCCCCATGCCGGAGGCGTCATGGGCCGCTGCGGGGGCAGGAGCGGGCGGCGCGGCGGCGATCGCGCTGGTCGCCTTTCTCGGCGGCGCGCTGCCGCTGGTCGTGCGTTGGACCGATCGGCGCCTGCACGCGGCGCTGGCCCTGTCCACCGGCATTTTTCTGGGCGCGGTCTTTCTGCACGTGCTGCCCGAACTGCCGGCGGCTGCTGCGGACGGGCTGGAGCCGCTGGCCTTGTGGGCCTTCGTGCTGGTGGGCGTGCTGGCGGTGTATTTCGCCGAGACGCTGTTCTTGCACGCGCACCATGATCACGAACTGCCGGACCAGCACCACCGCGCCGTCGGCTGGGCCGCGCTGTTCGGGCTGTCGGTGCACTCGCTGACGGCCGGCGTGGGCCTGGCATTCGCCGCGCGCAGCCCGGCGCTGGGCCCGCCGATGTTCCTGGCGATCCTGGCGCACAAGGGCTTCGAAGCCTTCTCACTGGCGTCCGTGTTCCAGCTCGGCAAATTTCCGCGCCGCGCCATCGTGCTGCTGATCGCGCTCTTCTCGCTGATGACGCCGATCGGCTTCGTGGCCGGCGATCTGCTGTCCGGCTGGCTGGCGGGCGCGGGCCTCGCGATCGCGGTGGCGCTGGCGGCCGGATCCTTCCTCTACGTCTGCCTGTGCGAGCTGCTGCCCGAGGTCTTTCACGATCGGGAAGACGGCGCGCTCAAGGTGGCGCTGCTGCTGGCGGGGATCGGGGTGATGGCGCTGTTTTCCGGCGGCGCGCATCCATGAACGCGTTTCTGATGGATTGGCTCGCCTCGACGTGGGGCGTGATCGTCGCGACGGGGCCGTGGCTGTTGGTGGGCCTGGCGGTGGCCGGAATGTTGAAAGAATTCCTGCCGGAGCAGCAGGTGTACCGCCATCTCGGTCGGGACGACCTGCGCTCGGTGACGCTGGCCGCGCTGGTGGGCGCGCCGCTGCCGCTGTGCTCGTGCAGCGTGCTGCCGGCGGCGGCGGCGCTGCAGAAGGCGGGCGCGTCGAAGAGCGCGACGACCGCGTTCCTCATCTCCACGCCCGAAACCGGCGTGGATTCGATCGGCACGACGTGGGCGCTGATGGATCCGCTGATGACGATCGTGCGGCCGATTGCCGCCACGCTGACCGCGATCGTGTCTGGCGTGGCAGTGGCGGTGCTGGTGCGCATGGGAAAAATTCCGGCGGGGCCGGCGCCGGCTCCGCCGATGGCCGCGGACTGCGGCTGCGGATCGGCGCCCGCGGCGAAGGCGCCGTTCGGCCGGCGGATCGTGGATGGATTGAGATACGGCTACGGCGGATTGATCGCGGATCTGGCGCCATGGTTCCTCATCGGCTTCGCCATCGCGGGATTGATCACGGTGCTGGTGCCCGACGATTTCTTCGGGGGCAGTTTCCCGAACGGCTGGCCCGCGCTGCTCGCCATGCTCGTGGTGGGTTTGCCGACGTACGTCTGCGCCACCGCCAGCACGCCGATCGCCGCCGCGCTGGTGGCGAAGGGCATGGACCCGGGCGCGGCGCTGGTCTTCCTGCTGGCCGGGCCCGCGACCAACGCCACGACCATGGCGGTGGTGAAGGGATTCCTCGGCGGGCGCGTGCTGGCCGTCTATCTGACTTCGATCGCCATCGTCGCGCTGGCGTGCGGCGCCGCGGTGAACGCGCTGTACCCGGCGCTGGGGCTCGCCCCCGCAACCCACGTCGGCGAGCACGCGCTGCACGAGCACGCCGCCAGCCCGCTGGCCGCGGCGGCGGGCGCGGTGCTGCTGGCGCTGGTGACGGTGCACGCGATCCTGCGCCTGCGCCGGCACGAGCACAAGGATCCGGTCATTCCTGCTTAGACAAGGTGGTGGTCGTGCCGGGCGCGAAGACGATGCCGTCGCTCGGCGTCAGATTGACTTCCTCTGCGCCGTGGTTGTCCATCAGCCAAACGCGGTAGCGGCCCGCGGGCAGCCGGAAAGTCCAGTGGACGTTGGAAGCGTCCACGCGGATCTTGCCTTCACCCAAGCCGTCAGGCCGCACGCGCAGATCCTCATATTGGAATCCGAGGCGACGCGAACCCTGCCGGATGGCCATTCCGTCGGCCGTGAGCGGCTGCAGGAAGAGGCCCAGCGAGGTTGCCAACTCCAATCCTGCCGGATCGATGCGGAAGGCGGCGAGAGGGAAATCAAGGCTTGCCTCGACGTCGGCGGAAAGTTGAACCTCTTGCGGCTGGGGAAGGAAATCCGCCGACCAGAGCGGAGCATCGGGAGTCGAGACCAATGTCGAGGGCGGGAAAAACCGCAGCCGCGCCGGTAGTTGGACGACACCCTCCAGGCTGGCCGGCAGGGTCACCCGGCCTTCCAGGTCGAGCTGCAGCGGGCCGATCTGTCCTCCGTGCACGGGATGGCCATCGAGTGAGACGCGCACTCGGCGCCAGACTGCCGGCTCGACTGCGCCATTCAGCACCGCTTCACCGGCTTGCAGTTGCAGGGCGGTTGATTGCTCCCACTGCATGCTGCTCGACGGCATGAAGCGCTCGCCGTTCCAGAAGTACTTCCAGGGCAGCGTGCTGTGCTCCAAGGTGAGTTCGTAGAGACCCGGAGGAGTCCAAATCTCCGCGACGCCGTTCGTCAAGGATTCCGGCTTGGTGGAGTGATGTTCGCGCGTGCGCTGCTGATCCTTGATGCGCAGAAAGACATGCCAAACGCCCTCTCCCGGATCCGGCAAACCGGTCACCGCGAGGCTGAGATGCGCGAGCCCTTCCAGCCAGACGACGGAGTGGCCGTCCACGATCGGAAACCGCCCCAGCTCCCGGCCCTGCGGCTGCAGGCGCGCGATCACCTCGAGTCCCTGGCCGGCCCATCCGCGCGCGAGCACGGTGCTGACGCCCGGTTCGAGTTGCTGCCATGGTTCGCCCAGGAAATCGGCGCTGCCGATCCTTGCGGCCTGGTCGTTGCCCTCCCGGAGCAACGTCGTCTCCATGGTCCGGTGCGAGCGAGCGGCTTCGATCCGGCATCCTGCCGGAACCGATTCCGCGTCGAGCGTGACCGTGACCGCAGGATCCTGAATCTGACATTCAACCCTCTGGCCTTCGATGCGCACTTCGGGGTGATTGACGGCAGGTTCATGCGCAAGCCAGAGCCGGCCGCTGGGTAGCCGGACGAACAGGTCTTGCATGTCAGCGGCCAAGGGACGGTTCCAACCGAGAGCTCCGGGCACCTTCCCGTCTGCATTGACGGGCAGCACGCGGCGCAGCGGATCTCCAAACAGGACCTGCGCGCCGAGCAGTGGGGCCCCGGAGGCGTCGAACACGAACAGCTCTGGATCGGAGCCCGGGGTGAGCACGATTTCCTGGTTGCCTTCCTGATATTGGCTGGCGGCTCCTGAATAGGAAATGAATCCCTCGGCCTGCACCTCAAAGTTGTAGAAACCGACCGGGAGCGGCTGCGCGATCATCAAGAATCCGTTCTGATCCGTGATGCCTTCTGCCGCCACCGTCACGGCAGCAGACTCTCCAATGCAGTAGGAGATTCTAGGATGGAAGCCTTCGAGGACTCTCACGGCCGCGCCGGGCACCGGCATGTCTCCGGGGGCGGCAAGGATGCGGACGAGAACCGAGTATTGTTCTCGTGGGGCCAGATCGATGCGGATCGGCCAACCTCCGCTCCCTTGACGGATGATCGCAGCGTCTGCGGTGCGCACCAGGATCGTTCGCGTGGCCCTGGGATCCGTTAAGGCATGGAACGTGCCGTCCGCCTCCGTCCAGACCGTCTGCTTCTGCAGGCCCTGACGGATTTCAACTTCCGCCCCGGACACCGTCTGGCCCCGGAAATACACGCGGCCGGAAAAGGGTTGCAGATCCAGAGAGGATTCTCGCGGGGACGGAATCGGCGCTGCGCTGCCAGCGGGCGGCAACTCTGCGCGCTCCAGCAGCGGCGGCGCCGCGTTCGCTTCGAGTCCGGCTTCCAGGCTTGAGATCGACGGCTCCACCGCGGAATCGGATGCAGCTCCGCCCCACCACAACCAGGAGCCTGCCACGACCAGCAGGACTGCAGCCGCGGCGAGCTTCAGGCCGCCTCCGGTCAGGAGCGTTGAAGGGCCGAGCGCGGTCGTGGATTCCAGATGGCGCGCCAGCGCCGCCGGCAACGCCAGGGCGCACAACGACTTCCAGTCCCGATCGCGCGAGCCGAGCTCGGCGCGCAGCGCCTCGAGCGCGCGATGCAAGCGCATGCGCGCGGCGGCTTCATGGACACCCGCCCGTTCCGCGATCGCCGCGAAGTCCAAATTCTCGAAGAACCGCATCACCACCACCTCCCGCTGATCGGGCGCCAGCGCCGCGATCGCCGCGGTCAGCGCGCGATGCGCCTCCAGCACTTCCAGCGAGGTCTTGGCCGGCGGCGTCGACTCCGGCCGCGCCGCCCGTTGCTCGCGCGCGCTGCGCCGCAACCGGTCGCGGCGGGCGTTGAAGGCGAGATTCTTCGTCACCGCCGCCAGCCAGGCCTTCAGGACGCGCCCCAGCCGCGGCGCGCCGTTCAGACCCTTCAGCAGCACT
>CAYVPL010000087.1:0-10134 GCA_964453755.1 uncultured Planctomycetales bacterium | reverse complement strand
CGCACCTCGGCGGCGACGACTTCGACCAGGTCCTGATCGACTGGGTCGCGGACGAGTTCAAGAAGGAGACGGGCATCGACATCCGCAAGGACGCCATGGCCCTGCAGCGCCTCAAGGAGGCCTGCGAGAAGGCCAAGTGCGAGCTCTCGAGCGCGCAGGAAACGCAGATCAACCTGCCCTTCATCACTGCCGACGCCAGCGGCCCGAAGCACCTGATGCTGTCGCTGACGCGCGCCAAATTCGAATCCCTGTGCGCCGATCTGTTCGACCGCTGCAAGCGGCCCTGCGAGCAGGCGCTCAAGGATGCCGGCCTCAAGGCCAGCGAAGTCGCGGAAGTGATCCTGGTCGGCGGCTCGATCCGCATCCCGCGGATCCAGGCCCTGGTGAAGGAGATCTTCGGCAAGGAAGGCAACAAGAGCATGAACCCCGACGAAGTGGTGGCGCAGGGCGCCGCCGTCCAGGGCGGCGTGCTCTCGGGCCAAGTCGAGGATCTGGTGCTGCTGGACGTCACTCCGCTGTCGCTGGGCATCGAGACCCTGGGCGGCGTGATGACGGTGCTGATTCCGCGCAACACCACCATCCCCACCACGAAGAAGGAAACCTTCTCGACCGCCGCCGACGGCCAGACCTCGGTGGAAGTGCACGTGCTGCAAGGCGAGCGCACCCTCGCGCGCGACAACCGCCCGCTCGACCGCTTCCACCTGGACGGCATTCCGCCGGCGCCGCGCGGCGTGCCGCAGATCGAGGTGGAATTCGACCTCGACGCCAACGGCATCCTCAACGTGCCGGCGCGCGACCAGGCCACCGGCAAGGAGCACAAGATCCGCATCGAGCAGTCGAGCGGCCTGTCCGAGCAGGACATCAAGCGCATGCAGAAGGAGGCCGACGAGTTCAAGGATCAGGACGCGCAGGCGCGCGGCCGGGTCGAGAAGCGCAACGCCGCCGATCAGGCCGTGTGGCAGGCGCAGAAGATGCTGCGCGAGAATCAGGACAAGATCGACGAGTCCGACAAGAAAGCGGTCGAGGAACGCATCGCCGCGCTGGAACTCGCGATCAAGGAAGACCGCGCGGATGACTTCGAGCGGCTGAGCATGGAGCTGCAGCAGACGCTCCATCCGGTGGCCGAGAAGATGTACCAGAAGGCGGGCAAGGCCGGCGCCGGTCCGGAGCCCGAAGCGGGCAGCGCCAAGGAAGGCGAGGTCGTGGACGCCGACTTCGAAGTCAAGAAGTAGCGGCTTGAAGGGGATCCAGCGGATCCCGGCGCGGCGGAGAGTATGCTCGGCACGGCTTTTGCATCCGAGCCTCTCCCGCCGGGCATGATTCGCGCCGAGAACCTCGTCAAACGCTTCAGCGGGATCACCGCGCTGGACGGCGTGTCCTTCCGCGTCGCTCCCGGCGAGATCCTCGGCTTTCTCGGTCCCAACGGCGCGGGGAAGAGCACCGCGCTGCGCCTGCTCTCCGGCTGGCTGCCGCCGACTTCAGGCAGCGCCTCCGTCAACGGTTTCGACCTCGTGCAGGACAGCCTGCGCGCGCGCGCCGCGATCGGCTACCTGCCCGAGAATTTCGCCGCGCCCATCGAGATGCGCGTTGGCGAGTACCTCTGCTATCGCGCCGAACTCAAAGGCCTGCGGCCGGCCGCCGCCCGCAGCCGCGCCCGCCAGGCGGCGAGCGAATTCGCACTCGAGCCGCGCTGGCAGCAGAACTTCGGCACCCTGTCCAAAGGCTTCCGCCAGCGGGTCGGCCTCGCCGACGCTCTCCTCGCCGATCCGCCCGCCTTGCTCCTCGACGAGCCCTTCACCGGCCTCGACCCGGTGCAGCGGCAGGAGTTCAAGCAGATCCTCGCGGCCCTGGCGCGCCGCGGCAAAGCGATTCTCTTCTCCTCGCACGTGCTGCCCGAAGTCCAGGATCTGGTGTCGCGCGTGCTGATCCTGCACCGCGGCCGCGCCGCCGCCGCCGGCACTCTGGTCGAACTGCAAGACCGCCTCCGCTCCGGCTCGCCGCTGCGCATTCAAGCGGCTGGCGCCGGCGCCGCAGCCCGCATCCTGCCGATCGCCGCCGCCCACGGCTACGAACTCGCAGGCGAGCAGTCCGACGGCGGCCTGCTGCTGCGGGCCGGCGATCCGGCGCAGCGGCCGGCCCTGTTCCGCGCGCTCGCCGCCGCCGGCGTGGACGTGCTCGAATTCCACACGCAGGAGCCGGATCTCGAGCAACTGTTCCTTCTCCTGGTCCAGGAGCAGCCCTCGTGAGAGCCTTCCTGGCCCAGTTCAAACGCGAATTGTCAGGTTTCCTGCTTTCGCCCTACGTGTTCGTGCTGCTCGGCGCCTGGTATCTGCTCAACGGCTTCTTCTTCTCGTACCTGCTGCGCACGCCGGCGATCCAGAACGATCTCACCTTGTTGCCGCCTTACCTGTTCGGCAACGGCCTCCTCGTCTGGCTGCTCCTGCCGGCCTTTCCGCCGCTCCTGGCCCTGCGCCTGCTGGCCGAGGAACAGCGCGTCGGCACGCTCGAAGCGCTGCTCACGGCGCCGGTGCGCGACGCCGCGGTGGTGCTCGCCAAATACCTGGCGGCCTGCGTCTTTTTCCTGCTCTTCTGGGGCGGCGTGTTCGCGCTCTTCCTGATTCTCTCCTGGCACGGCGCCGAGCTGGATTGGGGCCGCGTCTGCGCCGGCTTCGCCGGCGCCGCGCTCGTCAGTTTCCTGTTCCTCGCCACCGGCCTGTGGGCCTCGTCCTGGAGCGGCAATCTGGTGCTCGCGGCGGGGGGGGGAGCCGCGCTGAACTATCTGCTGCTCTTCCTGCCCGCGCTGCTGCTGGACGCGCCCGGCCCGATCGGCGCGCTGGCCCGCGGCGCGCATCTGCCCGATTTCCTCGACCGCGCCTTCGCCGCCGGACTGCTCGACTCCTACGCCATCGCCTTCCTGCTCGTGCTGTCCGCGCTGTTCCTCTTCCTCACCTGGCTGCGCCTGATTTCGCGTCGCCTGTTCGCATGAAACGCCGCCTGCAGCTGCTCGGACTGACGCTCTCCGCCGGCACCGCCGCCGCGGCCGTGGCCGTGCTGCTGCTGTCGGTGCTGGCGCAGCCCGCGCTGCGCTTCCGCATCGACGTCACGAGCGCCGGCGGCGCCGGCGTCAGCGAGCGCACCGCCGCCGCGCTGCGCGCGCTGCCGCCCGACTCTCATCTCACGGCGTTCCTGTTCCCCGAGAACGCGGCCTGGATGTGGAACGGTTCGCCGGTCTACCCGCGCGCCTTCGACCGCCTGCGCAGCCTGCTCGAAGACGGCCGCCTGCGCGCCGAAGGCCGTCTCACCGTGCAGATCCTGGACCCCGGATCCGCGCTGGTCGAAGTGGAAGAAGCGCAGCGCCGCCTCGAGCGCCGCCCGGGCGACGCGCTGATCCTCGAAGCCGGCGGCCGCGGCGGTCCGCGCCGCGTGCTGAGTTTCGACGAACTCTTTCAGATCGTGGAGCCGAGCCGCGACGGCACGCCGGCGCGCATTCACGCCGAGCGCGCGGATCACGCGTTGGGCAGCGCGGCGCTGGTGCTCTCCTCCGGCTCGCTGCCGCGCGCTGCCGTGCTGATCGCGGGCCGGCCCGACGCCTTGCGCAATCCGGAAGAACTCGCGCCGCTGGCGCGCCTGCTGGCCAACGAGGGCTTCGAAGTCCTGCCGGTCGCCAGCCTGCGCGAGGCGGCCGATTGCGCGCTCTTGATCGTGCCCGGGCAGCCGCAGGCTTTCGGCCCGGCCGACGAGGCCGACGCCGCCGCCTGGCTCGCGGCGGGCAAGCCCTTGCTGCTCGCCCTCGGCAGTTTCGCCGCCGACGAGGTGGCGCATTTCTGGAACCAACAACTCGCCGGGCGCGGCCTGGCCTTCGGCCGCGGCCTCGTCTGCGAGCCGGTCCGCACAGCCGCCGGCACGATCGAGGGCGACCCGATGTGCGGCAATCTGGAAATCCTCGGCCCGAAGTTCGACGAGCAGCACCCGATCACCTCGCGCCTCGCCGTGTCCGGCCGCGCCATTCTGCTCGCGGCGGCGCGGCCCGTGGAGCTCGTGGCCGCCAGCGGCAACGATTGGACGCGCACGCGGCTCGCCCGCAGCGATGCCGCCGGCTGGCTGGACGATCCCGCCGGCACGCCCTTCACCCAGGATCCGAACGAGCGCCGCGGCATCCAGAGCCTGGCCGTCGCCGTCGAGCCTTGGCTGCAGCCGGAAAACGGGGGCAGCGGACGCCTGTTGGCGCTGGGCAGCGCCGCCAGCCTGGAAGCCGCGCGCCTGCCGTACGCCCAGGATTTCGTCACCGCCGGATTGCGCTGGCTGGCCGGGCGCGAGATGCGGGACTTCGAACTCGTCGCGACCCGCGAACTGCCCTTCCGGCCCTCGCGCGCGGCGCAGACGCGGCTTGACAATCTCGCCGTGCTGGCCCTGCCCGGCTTCACCTTCCTGCTCGCCGGCTGGATCGCCTGGCGCCGCCGCCGATGAGAACTCCGCGTCTGCTCGCCCTCGTTCTGACTTTGGTCGCGCTCGCCGCGCTGCTCGGCTATCTGCGCGGACGGCTGCAGCCCGCCGCCGATCCCAGCGCCGTGCCGCCGCCGCCGCGGTCCGAGGACTCGCTGCTGCAGCTCGAACCGGCGCGGCTGGATCGCGTGACCATCCACCATCCGCGCATCAACGAGACCGTGCGCCTGGAGCGCGGCGCGGACGGCGTCTGGCGCCTGACTGAGCCGATCGCCGATTGGGCCGAGCCGGTGGCGATCCGCTCGCTGATGGAGGCGCTCTACGAGCGCGACTGGAGCCCGGCGCCGGAGGCCTGGGCCGCGCAGTCCGATCAGGATCTCGGCCTGGAGCCCGCGGAACTCGCGATCGAAGCGCGCGCGGACGACGGCTCGGTGCAACTGCTGCGCATCGGCGCGGCCGAGGTCATGAGCCGCTGGCGCGCCGCCACTCTCGACGGCCGGCGCCTGCGCGTCGGCGAAGGACTGCTCAGCCGTCTCGAGCGGCCGGCCGACCTCTGGCGCGACCACCGCATCCTGCCGCTGCCGCCGCCGGCGATTCAGACGTTGCGCTGGCAACCCGCCTCCGGCCCGGCCTGGGAATTGCGCCGTCAGGAAGGCGCGTGGCGCATGCTGCAGCCCTTCGCCGCGCCGGTGGACGCCGGCGCCGCGGAGTGGCTCGAGCGCCTGCTCGGCGCGCGCGCCGTGCAGGTGGACGGCAGCCCGCTGACTGAGCGTCCGCCGCAGCAACCGGCGCTCGGCACTCTGACGATTCAGGGCGCGCGCGAGAGCTTCAGTCTGACTTTGCATCCCGAAGGCGCGGTGGCCTCGCACCGCGACTATCTGCTGGCCTGGGATCCCGAGGACTTCAGCCTGCTCTTCCGCGAAGTCGAGAGTCTGCGCAGCCGCCGCGTGCTCGATCTCGATCCGGGAGCGATCGTCACCATTCGCCTCGAAGTCGGCGACGACGCCGCCGAGTTCCGCCGCAGCACCGGCGGCTGGTCGCGCGACGGGCGCAGCGACCTCGGTCCCGAAGAGCGCGGCTTCGTGGACGCGCTGCTGCGCGAGGGCGCCAAGTTGGAAGCCTCCGCCTGGGAGCCGCGTCCGGCCGCAGCGCCGACCGGGCGCGTGCTCTACTCGATTTCCCGCACGCCGCGGCCGCAGCCGGGCCGCGTGCTCTGCTGGTGGACCGACGCGACGGGCCGCGTGCGCGTGGGCGCCGAAGACGCCGATCGCTGCACGCTCAGCGAAGTCAATTTCGACCTGGCCAGCCGCGAATTGCTCCGGCGTCTCGCGCTCACGGCGCCTCAGGATTAGCCGTCCACTCCACGCGCCCTGCGTGCAGGCGCGCGCGCCCGGCCAGCAGGTGTCCGAGCGCCTCCGGATAGGCTTCGCATTCCGCCGCGAAGACGCGGGCCGCGATGCGCTCGGGATCGTCGCCGGGAGCCAGCGCCACCGCAGTCTGCAGCAGGATCGGTCCGCGATCGTAGGCCGCGTCGGCGAAATGCACCGTGCAGCCCGACCAGCGCGCGCCGGACGCCGCCACCGCCTCGTGCACGTGATGGCCGTAGAAACCGGGCCCGCCGAACTCGGGCAGCAACGCGGGATGCACGTTCAACACGCGGCCCTCCAGCTCGGGAGAGATCGGAAACAGCGCCAGCCAGCCGGCCAGCAGCACCCAATCCGGCCGCGCCTCCAACACTGCCTGCAGCAGCAGGCGCTCGCGGCGCGCCGGATCCGGCTGATTCTGCTTGCCGATCACCAGGGTGGGCAGCCCGAGGCGGGCGGCCCGCTCGCCGGCGCCGAGCCCCGTGCGCGACAGGACGACCAGCACGATTTCGGCGTCCAGGTCTCCTTTGACAATGCGCTGCTGCAGATTCTCGAGCGTCCGTCCGCCGCCCGAGGCGAGCAGCACGAGGCGCGCGCGGCTCACGGCTGGAACTGCCAGGTCGCGTCGCCGTCGCTGCACCAGGCCGTCAGCAGGGAGAATTGGCCCATGAGGGCGCCGCCGCGCTGCCAAGCCAGATAGGCGTCTTCGGCGCCGAGGGCTTCCTGCAATTGGGCGAACGCGCGCAGCGCCGTCCGATGCCGGTCGAGCCAGGCCGGCGCCGGTTGGACGCGTAATTCGCGCGGCAGGGGATCGGTCCAGGCTGCGGCCGCCAGTCCGCGCGCCTGCGCCGCCGGGCCGCTTCCTCCGCCCTCGCGCCGGAACTCCTCGGCCAGTCCGGCGGCGCCGAAGAGCAGATGCAGGGCGATGACCGATTCGTCGGGCACGTCCGGCGGCAGCACGGCGCGCAGCAGACCGCCGAAGGCCGCGGCCTGCCCGTAGGCGCTCCAGGCATCGGTGCGCTCCATGCGATCGCCGCGGACCTGCAGCGAAATGCGGACGCCGGCGTCCGTGGCCTGCAAGGCCAGTGCGCGCTTGCCTTCGAGCGGATCCAGGATCGGAATCTCCGCGGCGCCGTCGAGCCGCGCGCGCAAAGCTTGCGCCGCCGGCGCTGCCAGAGCCAGCACCTCGCGCTCGGCGAGCAGCGCGGCCCGCAGTTCCGCGTGGGAGCAAGCGGCGATGGCGGCATCCAGGTCCGCGAGCGCGCGACCCGGATCGCCGAGCAGAACCGCCGCGAGGACCGGGCCTTGCAGCACCGTGATGGCGAGACGCCGATCGGTCTCGAAGGCCGCCTCGCGCGCCGCGCGTTCCGCCTGCTCGGCGCCTTGCTGCAAGGCCTCGAGCCGCGCCGACCACGCGGCCGGCGGCGCGGCGCCGCCGCCGATGCCGGCGGCGAAATCGGCGCGCGCCTGCGCCGCCTCGGTCCAGTTGCGCTGCGCGACCGCGGCCTGATGCCGCTGCTCCCAGGCTTGCATGGCCGATTCCGCCGCCTCGGCCAGGCGCTGGTCCAACGGCCCGCTCAGAGCCGCCGGCAGGCCGCTGGCGGCAATGCGCGCGTGCGCCGCGCCGAAGGCTCCCTGCTCCAGCAGCGCGCCGACTTCCGCGTCCAGGCTCGCGAGTTGGGCGCGCATCTGGGCCAAAGGATCGTCCGCGGGCGACGTCGGCGTCGTGCCGGGATTGGCGTCGAGACGCGCGATCTCGTCCTGCGCGCGCGCGGCGAAGACGGAGGCGCCGTGCTGCGCGAGGAATTCTTCGAGGGCGGCGCGCCGCGCGGGCCCCTCGGGCTCCGACATCGCGCGCGTGAAGGCCAGTTCCAACTCCAGCGCCAGCCGCGCCTCGCGCTGCTCCGGCGTTTCCTCGCGCTCGACGTATTCGACGACGCGCTCCGGATCCGCCGCCTGCGGCTTGGGCCGCGTGGCGAAATAAACGGCGGTGGAAATGGCGGCCACGGCCACGACCGCCAGCGCCACGAAGGGCAGCTTCGAGCGCCGCGGCTGCAGCAACTCGGCGATTTCGTCCGCCACCGCCCGCGCGTCCGCCGGGCGCTCCTCCGGATCCTTCGCCATGAGGGCGGCGATCAGCGCGTCCACTTCGGGCGGGGTCTCGGGCGCGTGCTCGCGCGCCGCGGGCACCGGCTGGTCGCGGTGCGCGCGCAGGATCTCTTTGACGTTTTCGCCGTGATAGGGCGTGTCGCCGGTGAGGAGGCGGTAGAGCGAGCAGCCGAGCGCGTAGAGATCAGTGCGATGGTCCACCTCGCCGCCCACGCATTCCGGCGCCATGAAGTGCGGGCTGCCGCCCGCCGACTCCGACTCCAGCATGCCGCGCGTCGCCGCCATGCCGAGGTCGGCCAATTTCGCGCGGCCGTCGCGCGTGAGCATCAGGTTCTCGGGCTTGACGTCGCGGTGGACCAGATGATGAGCCTGCGCGAAGGCCAGCGCCTCGGCGCAGTCGCGGGCGTAGCCGAGCGCCTCCTGCCACGGCAGCGGACCGTCCTTCTCCAGCTTCTGCTCGAGCGTGCCGCCCGTCACCAGCTCCATGGCGAAGAACTGCAGGCCCTGATCGTGGCCGATGTCATAGACCTGCACCAGGTTCGGGTGCGAGAGCCGCCCGGCTGCCACCGCCTCGCGCTTGAAGGAGGCGACCGTCAGCGGCGTCGCGGCCTTCGGGTTCAGCACCTTCAGCGCCACCTCGCGCTCGAGACCGGCCTGCATCGCCTTGTAGACCACGCCGACCGCGCCGCTGCCCAGCCGCTCGAGAATTTTGTAGGCGCCCAGGCTGCGGCCGACGAGGGGATCGGCCGGAGCCGCCGCGGCCGGCGCGCTCAGGCCTTCGGCGCGCAGTTCGATTTCGGCGCCGTCGGCGGCCCGAAAGATCAGCGGCTCGGCGCCGAGTTCCGCGCGCGTCTCGATTTGGCCGCCGCGCACGAAGGCACAGGATCCGCGCGCCTCGAGGCGCAGGCTGCCCGCGCCGGCCGTGACGCTGAAGCCGGGGCGCGCGCTGCCCTCCTGAACCAGGCGATCCAGCCGCCCGCCGGGCAGTGCCAGCAAGTGCAGGGTGCCGCCACGGAGCGTGAACGCGCCTTTTTCGCCGCTGGCGCGCGATTCCCAAAGGAGTCGAAGGTCCACTCGATTCGCTGCGGTGCTGGTGATTCGCTGCGGTGCTGAAGATGCCGGCGGCCGGGCTCAGGCCGCGGCCCCGGGCGGGAAGAGCAGGCGCCCGATCCGCACCAGAGTAGCTCCTTCCTCCACGGCGATTTCGAAGTCTTCGGACATCCCCATGGAAATTTCGGGCGCGGCGGGCAGCAGCCCGGCGCCGGCCAATTCCAGGGCGGCGTCGCGCAGACGGGCGAAACCGGCGCGCAGAGCCGCTTCGTCGGCGTCGGGCGCGGCGATGGTCATCAGACCGCGCGCCTCCAGATGCGGCATGGGCGCGAGCGCGCGCGCCAGCGCGGCGAGCTCCGCCAGCGGACTGCCGTAGCGGCCGTCTTCCGGCTGCAGGTTCACCTGCAGCAGCACCGGCAGGCGGCGTCCGGCCAAGGCGGCGGCGCGCTCCAGACGCCCGGCCGTCTTGCTCTCGCCCACCGTCTGCACGCATGCGGCCAAACGCACGCAGTCCGTGACCTTGTTGCCCTGCACGGGCCCGATCATGTGCCACTCCGCGTCCGGCAACCGCGCCGCATCCTCGCTCAGCGCCTGCACGCGGTTGTGCGCGAAAAGCCGTTGTCCGGCCGCCCAGGCCTCCTGCAGATCCGCGGGGCGCGCCGTCTTCGCCACGGCCAGGATGCGCACGCGCTCGGGATCGCGTCCCGCGCGGATCGCGGCGGCGCGCACGCGCGTGCCGGCCTCGGCGAGGCGCGCCGCGAAATTCGGCGCTGGTACGAGCGGCAGGGCGGGCATGGGTCCGGCGGGGGGGGCGCCCGTAGAATGCCGCGCCCTTCAGAGGAGGCAACCATCATGATCGTCGGGGTACCGGGAGAGATCAAGAAACTCGAAGCGCGCGTGGCGCTGACGCCCGCGGGCGCGCAGGCCTTCACCGAAGCCGGGCACGAGGTGCTGGTCGAAGCCGGCGCCGGCCTCAAGAGCGGATTCGCCGACTCCGAATACGCCGCTGCCGGCGCGCGGATCGTCGCCGGACCGGCCGAAGTGTGGAGCCGCGCCGACATGATCATGAAGGTCAAAGAGCCGCAGCCTGAGGAGATCGCGCGCTCGCGCCGCAACCAGATTCTCTTCACCTACTTCCACTTCGCCGCCGATCGCACCCTGACTGAAG
>CAYVPL010000086.1:0-10248 GCA_964453755.1 uncultured Planctomycetales bacterium | reverse complement strand
CGTCCTCTTCGGTTTCTTTTTCGTCACCGTCAGCAGCCGCATCACCGGCGAGATCGGCTCCTCTTCCAACCCGATCTCCGGCATGACGGTCGCCACTCTGCTGATCACCTGCGCGCTCTTCGTCGCGCTCGGCTGGACCGGCACCGACTACAAGGCGCTGGCGCTCACCACTGCCGCGCTCGTCTGCGTGGCCGCGAGCAACGGCGGCACCATCGCGCAGGACCTCAAGACCGGCTTCCTCGTCGGCGGCACGCCGCGCGCGCAGCAGATCGCCATCCTGTGCGGCGTCATCACCAGCGCGCTGGTGATCGGCTGGACGCTCAAGGTGCTCGACGACGGCGCCACCACCTTCCGTCCCCTCACCGGCGCGCCGCTCAGCGGCGGAGCTTCGGGCCAGACCATGACCGGCCCCGACGGCGCCGACTATCAAGTCGTCTATCTGCGCGAGCCGCAGGGCGAATTCGGCGTCGGCAAGTACCTCGTGGACGGCGAGCAGCGCCCGGCGTTCCAGGTGGACCCGAGCGTGATTTCTTCGCAGACCTACCCGTGGGTGGCGCTGCCCGCGCCCGCCGGCGCGCCGGCGCTGACGGTGCCCGCAGGCGCGCCGGTCGAGCTCGGACCGGATCACAAGTCCTATCACGTGGTGGACGAAGCCGGCCAGCGCTATCTGGTCGGGGCGGGCGGCGCACCGGCGTACACGCTCGAGCCGCGCGCCAAATTCGACGCGCCGAAGGCGCAACTCTTCCGTCTGATCATTGACGGCATGCTCGGCGGCGTGCTGCCGGTGGCGCTGGTGATGATCGGCGCGATGCTCGCCATCCTGATCGAACTGCTGGGCATCTCCTCGCTGCCTTTCGCCGTCGGCCTCTATCTGCCGATCGCGACCTCGGCCGGCATCTTCGTCGGCGGCATCGTGCGCTGGCTGGTGGACCGCAAGCGCGGTCCGGCCGCCGCCGGCTCCTCCGAGTTCGCACCCGGCACCCTGATGGCCTCCGGCCTGATCGCGGGCGGCGCGATCGCCGGCATCTTCGCGGCGATCTTCGCCGTGTCCTATCCGGACCTCGGCGGCTCGTTGATTGACAATCACGGCTGGTGGCCGATGACGCCCTTCCTGTTGATGGCCGCCCTGCTGTGGTGGGTCGGCTCGCGCAAGAAGTCGGCCGACTAGGGCCGCGCCACCACGGCCTGCGCTCGCGCCGTCCGCAGAGCCGCGGCGGCGCGCTCAAGCTCGGCGGACGATTCGGTGCCGTTCAATGAAAAGCGCAGCACCGAGTTGCGCAGCGCCTCATCCAGCCCGATCGCTTCCAGCACCGGCGAGACCGCCGTGCCCGATCCGTGGCAGGCGGAGCCGCTGCCGACCTGCACGCCCTCGGCGTCGAGCGCCGTCAGCAGAGTGCGCGCGCGCGCGCCCGGCAGCGCGATTGTCAGAATCGAGCCGAGCGTCTCCTCGTCGCTCAACGCGCCGAGCAGCCGCAGATCCGGCGCCGCCACGCGCAGCAGCTCCAGCAGGGCCGCCCGCCGGTCCAGATAAGACCGAGGCTCGCGCCGCAATCGTTCGGCGCGCCACACCGCGGCTGCGGCGAAGGCTGCGGCGCCCATCACGTTTTCCGTGCCGCTGCGCAGGCCGCCCTCCTGCCCGCCGCCGGTCAGCAACGGCTGCGGCAGCGGCCCGTCCGGCCGCAGCAGCAGCGCCGCGCAGCCGCGCAGCCCGCCCAGTTTGTGCGCGGCCACCGCGATCGCATCCGCGCCCAGCGCCGCGAGCGGTTCGGCGCGCTTGCTGGCCGCCTGCACCGCGTCGCAGTGGAAGGCGGCGCGCGGCGCCAGCCGGCGCACGGCTGCGACGAGGGGGGGGATCGGGTTGAGCCCGCCGAGCTCGTTGTTCGCCCACTGCACGCTGACCAGCGCGACGTCCTCGCCGAGCAGCGCCATCAGCGCGTCCGGCCGCACGATGCCGGCCGCGTCCACCGGCACTCGCTGCACGATGAAGCCCTCGGCCGCCAGTCCTGCGCAGGCCGCGAGCGAAGAAGGATGCTCCGCCGCGCCCACGAGCACCCGCGCCGGACGCCCGCCGGCGCCGCGCTCCACGCGCTTGCGCACGGCGCGCGCCATGCCCTGGATGCCCAGCTGATTCGACTCGGTGCCGCAGGAGGTGAACACCAGACGCCAACCCTCGGCGCCGAGGCTGCGCGCGATCTCACGCCGCGCCCGCTCGAGCGTCAGCGCTGCTTGCGCGCCCGCGCCGTGCAGAGAGCCCGGGTTGGCCCAGGCCTCCCGGTTGGCAGCCGCGCCGGCCTCCCACGCCGCCGGCAGCGCCGGACTGGTGGCGGCATGGTCGAGGTAGAGCGGCTCCACCCCGCCATTTTGCCCCAGCCCCGGAGCCCTTGGTGCGTAGAATCTCAACACCCATGATCGCCACCCTGCTCACCACCGCCCTGCTCGCGCTGCTTCCCGCCCAGCAGACCCCCGAAGACGGCCGCGGCCAGGGCCTCTTTGACAAGGATTGGCACGCCGCGCGGCGCCAGGCGCTGCGTGAGGCCTTCCTGGAGAAGGCCGAGGACAAAGAGGGCGTGATCGTCCTGCGCGGCCAGGGCCCGCTGAACGACTACCGCGAGTTCCGCCAGGACAACAACTTCTGGTATCTCACGGGCGTCAGCACGCCGGAGGCCGTGTACGTCACCGTGCCGAAGACCGGCGAGGAGTACCTGCTGGTGCCGCGCGTCGGCCCGATGGATGAGCGCTGGCAGGGCGATCTGATCGATCCGGAAGAAGCCGCCGCGCTCACCGGCATCAAGATCTGCACCAAACTGGACAAGGACGGGCAGGACTGGGGCAACCTCGAAGCGCTGCTGGCCAAGATCGCCGGCGAGCGCAAGTCCTTCTACATCGAGAAGCAGCCGGCCGAGAACTGGATGATGAGCCGCGACAATCTGCAGGGCTGGGCCGCGACGATGAAGCGCGATCCTTTCGACACCCGCAACGACCGCGGCGAGCAATTCGGCCTCATGCTGGAAACCAAGTACGCCGGCGTCGCGGCCAAGGACGTCACCCAGCTGATTGACGCGCTGCGCCTGGTGAAGACGCCGGAAGAGATCGAAGCCATGCGCCGGGCCTGCAAGATCAGCGGCCTCGCTCACAGCAACGCGATGCGGCAGACCTTGCCCGGCGATTACGAGTGGCAGATCGCCGCGCGCATGACCGGCGACATGCTGGAAGCCGGCGGCATGGGCGCGGCCTACATGGCGATCGTCGGCAGCGCCGGCAACGCCTGCATGCTGCACTATCCCACCAACAATCGGAAGACCGAGGCCGGCGACATGGTGCTGATCGATTACGGCGGCGAGTACCGCTACTACGTCGCCGACGTGACCCGTTCGTGGCCGCTGGACCAAAAGTTCAGCCCGCGCCACCGCGAGGTCTACCAAGCGGTGTACGACGCGCAGGAGGCGGCCTTCAAGATGTGCAAGCCGGGATCCACGCTGAACGAGGTGTCGGCCGCCGCATCGAAGGTGATCGCCGACCGCGGCTTCGGGCAGATGTGGCACGGCACCAGCCACTGGCTGGGCATGGCGACGCACGACGTCGGCGCCTATCAGGTGAAGCTGGCGGAGGGCATGGCCTTCACGGTCGAGCCGGGCATTTATCTGCCGGAGGAGAATTTCGGCGTGCGGATCGAGGACGTGGTCGTCATCACCAAGGACGGCTACGAACTGATTTCGGGCGACGCTCCGCGCAGCATCGCGGACATCGAGAAACTGCGCGCCGAGGCCTACAAAACCGGCAAGCCGTAGCCTCGCGCGACTAGAATCCGGGCATGGGATTTCTGCGTGCCGGTTCGGCCGGCGTGGCGGCGGCTGCTCTGCTCGGATTGCTGCTGGTGGCCATCGGCGTGGACTGGGATCTCGCCGAGGGCATGCACCGCGAGCGCTTCTTCGTGCTCGCGGTGGACGCCCTCTTCTGCGGCTGGCTCGCGGCGCTGATCGTCACGGCTGTCCGCCGCTTCTCGCCCCGGCTGCAGGAGCGGCGCGTCAGCGCCACGTTCTGGTGCGGCGCGGCTTTGGCGCTCACTGCCTGGTCGTGGATCGCGCTGCTGCCGGCGGCAATCCTGCTTTTCTTCGCGCTGCGCGGCGCGCTGCCCGCGCTGGCGGGGCGCTTCTGGCCGGCGGGCGCGCTGCTGCACCTGGCGCCGCTCGCGGTGTTCGCCTTCTATCCGGCCGAGTCCGAGGTGCTGCCACTGCAGCCGGTGTCCCTGGAACTGCCGCCAGCCGCCGCTCCCGGCCCAGCCGTGTCCGCCGAGCGCCCCGACGTGCTGCTGATCGTCGCCGACACGCTGCGCGCCGAAGCGATCCTCGATCCCGAGACGCCGACGCCCCATCTCGACGCCCTGCGCGCGCGCGGCACCTGGGCCGAGTACGGGCTGGCGCCGTGCAACCAGACGTTGCCCAGCCACATGGTTCTCTTCACCGGGCTGGACGTCGAGCAGCTCGGCATGCGCAGCAACGACTCGCGCTGGCCGAAGGCCGAGCAGCTGCGCACCGACTGGCGCATGCGCACCCTGGCCGAGCGCCTGCGCGACGCCGGTTGGCGCACTGCGGGCGTGGCCGCGAACGTGCTGCTCACCTCCCAGCCCCAGTTGGAAAAGGGCGAGCAGAGTTACACCGACGGCTTCGAGCTCTGGCACGGCATGCAGCGCGTGGAGGTCTTCAACGCCTACTTCGCGTGGGCGCGGAAGCACACGCTCCTCGGCCGCCTGCTGCCGAAGAAGGCGATGGCCTTCCCGCTGACCAATCTGCTGAATCCGCGCGAGCATGAACTCGTGCGCACGCACCGCGATGAAGGGGAGCGCAGCGTGGATCTGGCGTTGACGGCGCTCGAGCAGTTGCACGCTCAGCCTCAGCCGGGCTTCCTGTTCCTGAATCTCTTCGATCCGCACGCGCCCTACGCCGCGCCGCCGCCCTTCGGCGGCAGCATCGCCGATCCCGCGGCGCAGCCCGCCGGCTACCCGCCGCCGCCGTCCGGTGAGTTGGCGATGCGCGTGGCCGCCTTCGAGGCTTTCCAGCGCGAGCGCTCCGGCGGCCTGCGCGAGGACGTCGACGCGGAGACGGCCTGGCTGAGCCGGCTCTACCAGGAGGAGGTGGCCTACGCCGACGCGCAACTGGGACGCCTGTTCGAGGCGGTGAAGCGCAAGGGACGGCCGACGCTCATCGTGTTCCTCGGCGATCACGGCGAAGCCTTCGGCGAGCATCGCAACCTGGAGCACCGCTGGACACTATTCGAGGAGGAGATCCGCGTTCCCTTCATCCTCGCCGGTCCCGGAATTCCGGAGGGGCGCCAGTTGGCGCAGGTTCCCGAACTGGTGGACGCCACGCGCACCCTGCTCGAGCGGCTCGGCCTGGATCCGGCCGGCGTCGCCGGGCGCAACGTGCTGAGCAGCGACGAGGCGGCGCCGCGCCCGCCGCTGACGGTGATGGCGCACCACGCCACCATCCGCGACGCGCGCTGGAAGCTGATCGCCACCGTCAGTTACGGCGAGGACAAGGACGGCGCGGTTTTCCGCCAGGGCGAATACGTCTTCAAGGCCCTGCACCTCTTCGATCTGTCCTCCGATCAGGCCGAGCGCAACGATCTGCTGGCGCGCGAACTCGCGCCCGAGCCGGCCGCCGCCCTGGAGCGGCTGACGGCGGCGCTGCGCGCGCGCATGGATCGGGACCAGTTCCCGCTGCTGCAATATCGCAAGGTCAGCACGAAGCAGATGAACGCTCTGGCGGAATTGGGTTACGCTGACGCGGCCCCTGCAGCGGCCCACTGAGCATGCAACCGCCGCCCACGCTCGATCCCGCCGGCCTCGCGCCGCTGCTGAATTTCGTCGCGGGCTTGAATCTGCGCGATCCCGCGGCCGCGCGCGCCGCGCTGCAGAGTTCCTTTTCCGCGGACGGCGCCTATCTGCGCGGCATTTTCGAACATCTCGAGGCGGGCGTGATCGCGGGCACCATTTGCCATCGCGGCGAGGCGCCGGTGAAGTGGTCGCGCGTGTTCAAGGCCACTCCGGAATCTCACAATCTCGCCGCCGACGCCGTGTTGATGAGCGCGCCCGGCCCGCGCCATCGCCACCCGAACGGCGAAGTGGATCTCTGCTTCGCGATCGACGGTGCGCCGACCTTCGACGACAATCCCCCCGGTTGGACCGTCTATGCGCCCGGCAGCGAGCACGTTCCGACCGTGGCAGGAGGGACGATGCTGATTCTCTATCTGCTGCCGGGCGGTGCGATCGAATTCGCGGCCTGACCTGACCGAATCTCTCAGCCCACCAGCTCCGGCCAAAAGGCGGGCACCAGGATGACGACGGCGTTGTAGGCGGCGTGCGCCAGGATCGGCGCGATGAGCAGGCCTTGGCGCCGAAAGATCCACGCGGCCGTGAGGCCGAGGCAGAACACGGCCGGCGCGCTGATCGCCGGATGCACGAGGGCGAAGATGGCGGCGCTGGCGCAGATCGCGCGGCCGGAGCCGAGGCTGCGCTCGAGGCCGCGGAACAGGAGACCGCGGAAGATGAATTCCTCGAAGATCGGCGCCGCCACGATGCCGAGCGGGATCAGAAGTCCGAGCAGCTCTGTGGAGGGCAGGATGTCGACGTCCTTGTGCCAGGCTTGCAGCAGGGGCACGTGGTTGAGCAGCCACATCCAAGCCAAGCCCACGAGGCCGACCGCCAGACCGGCGGCCAAACCGATGCCAGCGCTCGCGCCGCCCGATGCGCTGGCAACGCCCGCCCGGCGCTGCATGCCCAGCGTCTCGAAGACGAGCTCCGTCTTGGCGCGCAGCAGGAAGTACAGCACCGTCAGCGTCACCAGCAGGCCGGACAAGGAAAATGCGACCAGAATCGCCGTCTGCTCCGATGCGCCCGAACCGATGGCGATGACGGCGATGAGCAACTGCAGCGAGAAAAAGGCCATGGCCGCGATCAATCCGTCGCCGACGCCGATCCGCGCCGGCGGGCGCTCGACCGGATCCAACAGATAGGGCAGGCGATCGCGCAGCTTCTGCCACAGGGCCAGCGCCAGAAGCGTGGCGAAGGCGCATTGCACGAAGACTTGCCACAAACTCCCTTTCGCCAGCGGATAGCCGAGCGCGGCGGTGATCAGGAAATAGAGATAGACGGTGCCGGTGCCGATGCGGCGGCGCGGTTCCTGCTCGAGCGGATCCGTCGCCATCGCGCCGAGACCGGCGGCGATGAAGGCGTAGACCGGCACCACGGCCAGCACCAGCAGGAGGCGCACTACGCCAGACAGATCCGGACGCACGCCCAGGGCGAAACCACCGCCGATCACCGCGAGTCCGTAGCAGGCGGAAATAGCCGCCCACATCCACACTTTGCCCTGCAGGATTTTTTCGAGCGGCTGCGGGAAGGTGTAGAGCTGCCACAACGCCTTGCCTTCGACGGAAATGATCTGCATGGCGCAGAAGGCGTAGAGATAGCAGCACACGGACAGCGCGAAGGCGGACAGGCTGGCAACGTCGCTGGCGATGGCTGCGCTGAGGCCGCGATTCATCACCAACTGAAAGCCGACGATGAGCACCGGCATCAGCAGGGTTTGCACGAGCAGGTTGCGGTCGCGCAGCAGCAGGCGCAGATCCTTGCCCATCGCGCCGCGCAAGAAGCCGCGGCGCGCCGGGGCGAAGGACGGCGCCGGACTGCCGCGATGGCCGGCGCGAACGTTGGCCTTGGCATAGAGGCCCGAGCGGACCATGCGTCCACACAGGGCGATCGCCGCGGCTGGCAGGGCGCAGACGCAGATCACGAACAGCGCGCCGGCCAGCGCCGCTCGCGCGGGATCGCCGGCGGTGAGTTCCGCGGGCAGGCTGACGGGATTCCAAGCCGCAGGAAACGCCTGGCCGGCGCGGACGACGAAGTCGGGAAGCCGCGGCGCGGGGATCACCGCGAAGAGGCCGAAGAACATCACCAGTCCGGTCACGGAGCACAAGGCCTGCACGTTCTTGAACTGCACGGCGCGCGTCCGGATCCAGGTCTCGAGCAGGAGATGCGCGGCGGCGATCAGGAGCGCAATGCCCGCGCTGGATGCGAGCGCAAGCCCGCCGGCGGCGGCCCAGCCATGACCGCTGACGCGGAATGCCGCCAAGCTGATGGCGGGAACCGTGAACCACACCCAGACGTTGAGCAGGGCATGCTCGAGCAGGCGCGACAGGAACAGCGCGCGGGAGGCGATGGGCAGGCTCCACAGCCACTCCATGTCCCATTGCGAGGTACCGAGTTCCCTGCCGCTGGCGCCGATGCTCATCAGCAGGGTCATCACCGCGACGTAGAGGAGCAACATCCCGATCGTGTTGCGCAACGGCGCGGACGCCGCGTCGGCCGGCCAATCCACGTCGCTCCACTCGCTGCGGAAGGCGGACTTGCCGGACTTTTCGTAGAGCTGCGCCCACGTTTCGACGTGGACGCGCTCGGAGTCGGTTGCGTTCTCGGCAAGGCGCCGCCGGATTTCCTGCGGGTCCGTGACGTTCTCGATGTCGAGCTTCAGGATGCCTTGGAAGTAAACGTCAATGGGGACGGCCACAAGGCTGGAATTCGCGGTGACCACGCGCTCCATCAGCATCCAGCCTTGCAGCAAGCTGGATGGAAACAGCAGCAGTCCGCCGAGGAGCGCCAGCATCCATCCGGCGCCGGCCTTGCGGGGAGTGGCGCGGCGCGTCGTGCTCTTGAGTTTGAGCTTGCTGCTCCGCCATCCACCCGCGGCCACGCGCGCCCGCCAGCGTTGCGCCGCCAGACGCACGATCAGCCAGAGCGCGCGCCTCGCTGACGGCGGATTCGAAGCGCTCACGCCTCGGCGGCGGGCTCCGCGCCCGCTCCGCCCGTCACCGAGAAGAAAATTTCCTCCAGCGACGAGCCGCCGCGGTTGCGCTGAGCCCGCAAGTCCTCGAGCGTGCCCAGCGCGGCCATCCGCCCTTGATAGACGATGGCCACGCGGTGGCAGAGCCGCTCCGCCTGATCCAGCAGGTGCGTGCTGAACAGCACGGTTTGGCCCGTCGCCGAACGTTCGCGCAGAACCTCGTGCATGGTGCGCGTCGCGTACGGGTCCAGTCCGTTCGTCGGCTCGTCGAGGAGCAGTACCTCGGGATCGTGCAGCAGAGCGCAGGTCAGGGCCAGTTTCTTCTTCATGCCCTTCGAGTAGTTGACGGCGAACTCCTCGAGCGCCTCATCCAGCGTCAGCCGCTCCGTCAACGCGCCCGCGCGCTGGCGGATCTCCTTTGCGCTCAGCCCGTGCATCTCGCCGACGAACTGCAAGATTTCCCGTCCGCGCAGGAAATCGTGAAAGACGGGTTCATCCGGCAGGTAGCCGACGTGCCGCATCACCTCCGGCCGCTCTGCGAAGCAATCGTGTCCGCAGATGCGCGCCTGGCCGGAGGTCGGCTTCAGCACGCCCATGAGCATCTTCAGGGTCGTGGTCTTGCCGGCGCCGTTCGGCCCGAGAAGCGCGAAGATCTCGCCGCCTCCCACCTCAAAACTCAGATCCTGCACGGCGCAAAAACTGCCGTACTGTTTGGTCAGGCCTTCGATGGACAGGGCCGGCGCCGTCACCTGGCCCTAACGCCGCTTGCGCAGCAGCCAGCCGAAGATCGCGCCGGCGCCGAAGGCGCTGAGGATGAGCAGGAATTTGGACATCGTCAGATCCGCGAACAGGAGCTTGACGCTGACGCGCTCCCAGTTCTGCATGGCGATCACGACGATCAGAGAGATCATCACGATCGCGAAGATCAGTTTGACTTGCCCTTTCGAAAGTCCGCCGGATTCAGTCATGGTTTATCGAAGCCTCGCGGGGATCATCCCACTTTCCCAGGCGCTGGCGCAAGAGGCCGTGGCGCCGGCTTTCCTCGTCGTTGGCGACGGCGCGGCGCAGGGCGTTGCGGCTGGCCACCACCACGACCAGCTCGCGGCCACGCGTGACGGCGGTGTAGAGCAGGTTGCGGCGCAGCATCAGCCAGTGCGAGCCGCCCAGCACCACCACGACCGCGCGCGCTTCCGAACCCTGCGCCCGGTGCACCGTGACGCACCAGGAGGGAATCAGCTCGCCCATCTCCTGCGGGCCGTAGGTGAGCATGCGGCCGTTGAGTTCGATTGACAATCCGTCTTCGCGCGCCTCGACCACGCGGCCGGAGTCGCCGTTGAAGACTTCGCGGTCGTAGTCGTTGCGCACGATCATCACGCGGTCCCCGACGCGCAGGCCGCCGGCCCAGGGCGGG
>CAYVPL010000085.1:0-10335 GCA_964453755.1 uncultured Planctomycetales bacterium | reverse complement strand
CTGCTCGGCTTCTTCGGCGGCTTTCTGGTCTACATGATTGCCGCGATGCTCTTCCTTCCCGACGGGAACGCCCCGGCCTGGTTCGTTCTGCTCTTCCTCGTGGGCGGATCCTGGCTCTGCGCGCGCTTCATGCTCAAGGGCACAGCCACCTCCTCGAAGGTGTTCGCCCGCGGCAGCCTGATCGGAGCCGTGCTCTGGCTGCTCATGATTCCCGCCACCATGGTGCTCGCCGCCAAGGCGGTGGACGACGTCGGCGCCACCAACGAATACGAGGAGGCCGGCGCGGCGATCGGTGGAGGCCTCTTCGCCATGCTCGGCACGGGCATCAGCTTCTTCATGGTCATCGTCTGCCTCGTCTCCTACCTGATCGCGCGGCTGATGAACCGAGAGATGAAGCCGGAAGCCACGCCGGCCGCCTGAAAAATGACGGACGACGATTTCCCGGAGGATCCCCGCATCGGCGAGAACTTCGGCCTCCTCTCCGTGGTCAAGCGCCACGCAGAGGAGAAGTACCGCGTTCTCGGAAGAATCCTCGCCATCTTCTCCACGGGCATGAAGGCGAAGTGGCGGCACCGCATCTACCTCGACCTGTTCTCGGGTCCAGGAGCATCGCTCGTGAACGAGAAGGACGTGCTGCTGGCTGCCTCGCCGCAGCTCGCGCTCAACGTCAGGGATCCCTTCACCCAATACATCTTCGTCGACAGCAACCCGCTCTACTGTGCGAGTCTCCCGTTCCACGTGCGGCAGGCCGGCGCAGAGAACATCACCACCATCCTGGAAGGGGATTGCAACGACCTGGTGCCGCGAATCCTCCAGCTGCTTCCCGCCGGCGGAAACGATCTCTCCCTCTGCCTGCTTGACCCTTACGGGATGCGGAGCCTGGCCTTCGATACGATTCGAGCATTGGCCGTGCACCGGATGGATTTCCTTCTCCTGGTGCCCACCTACATGGATGCTCACCGCAACGTCGAGGCGTACGGCCGTCCGGGCGACAGCACGATCGAGCGGTTCACGGGCCGCGCCGACTGGCGGAGGCGGTGGGCCGCCGCTCCACCGCACACGGACTTCGGGCGCTTCGTCCTGGACGAGATGAACGAGAGCATGCGGAATCTCGGGTTCCAGCCGGCCGCCGCGTACGACGCCTTGCTCATCCGAAGCGCGGGAACCAACGCGCCGCTCTACCACCTCGCCTACTACTCGAAGCACCCACTCGGAATGCAGTTCTGGGCGGAGGCGAAAAAGGACGCGCAACTCAGGTTATTCTGAGCGCATGGCTCAACTGTCCTCCATCGAGTGGACCGAGGCGACGTGGAACCCCGTGACCGGCTGCACCAAGATCAGCGCCGGCTGCAAGCACTGCTACGCCGAGCGCATGGCGCGACGCCTGAAGGCGATGGGCAGCGCGCGCTACGTAGATGGTTTCCAGCTCACGCTGCACGAGGACCTGGTGGACCTGCCGCGCCGCTGGCGCACCGGCCGCACCATCTTCGTCAACTCCATGAGCGACCTGTTCCACCGGGACGTGCCCGAGTCCTTCATCCGGCGCGTCTTCGAGACGATGGTGGCCTGCCCGCAGCACGTGTTCCAGGTGCTCACCAAGCGCGGCGATCGGCTGGCCGAGCTCGCGCGGCGCCTGCCCTGGCCAGGCAACGTGTGGATGGGCGTCTCGGTCGAGAACGAGAAGGTGCGCGGCCGCATCGACCACCTGCTGAAGGTTCCGGCCGCCGTGCGCTTCCTCTCGTGCGAGCCGCTGATCGGGCCGCTCTCAGATCTGCCGCTCGAGGGCCTGCACTGGGTGATCGTGGGCGGGGAGTCCGGGCCCGGCGCGCGGCCGATGGAGAGCGCCTGGGTGGAGGATCTGCGCGACCAGTGTCAGGACGCCCGCGTTCCGTTCTTCTTCAAGCAGTGGGGCGGCGTCTGGAAGAAGCGCACCGGCCGCGAGCTCGACGGGCGCACCTACGACGAGATGCCTCACCAGAAGAAGCGCCAGTCGGATCAGATTCTCTATGTTTGAACCGGCCGCGCCAGAGATAGCCAAGGCGCAGTTGCCCCGCTGGGTCATCGGAATGTTCATCGTTGTAATTGGCGCCTGGCTCCTAACCCCAATATTCTTCTACTGCGTGGCAAAGTTCGGTGCTGACCAGGCCGGACAAGTGGGCGACGCCTTTGGCGCGATCAATGCGCTGTTTAGTGGACTTGCCTTCGCTGGTGTTCTGTGGGCGATCCACCTACAGCAGAAGCAGCTCGAGGAGCAGCGGCGGGAGGTGCAACAGACGATCGAGGAACAGAAGGTTCAGGCCAGGATCTTCAGTGAGCAATCTGCGACGATGCGTAGGACAGCACGCCTCGCCGCCATCCCGAATTTGATTGAGCACGAAGTGGCCATGACATCTCTATTTCTTAAAACCGCCGGGATCTCGCATCAAGCCACCGTCATTGGAGTGCTCGCCACGATCTCTCAGGTCTCGGCCGATAAGGTGCTATTGGAAGCGAGCCTTCGCAAGCCTGTGGATCCTTTGAATCCCCAGCTTTACTCCACGAGCATTAGGCCTCAGATGCAGCGCATGGAAGCGGAGTACCAACTCTCAATCTTGACCGCGGCCCTGGCCCACATCACGCGACTAAATGGCTTTCTGGACGACCTGCGCAGCGAGTACGGAGCACTCAAGGAACCAGGACCGGGAGAGCCTCCCACCACAGATGATTTCACCGCTAAGAAAGAAAAGTAATTGAAGATAAGCGCTGATCATCTAGCGCCCACGGCTCGGCCACGAACCTAAGCGGTTACTGGCCGCGGTCAGACTCGTCGGCGATCTGAACCCGCTTGAAGAAGGCCCCCGACAGCCGATAAAGGCGGTATCCTTTTCCGCCCCATGCAATCGAACATCCTCACTGCAGAGACTGGGTCGATCCACCCGGACGGCACGGTCAGCCTGCTCCGCATCGGCATCAACACGCTGATGGGGAAAGCGGCCCCTTTCGTGTTCAACGGCGTTGTCTTCGTGCGAATCGAGTCGGATATAGGTGAAGGCGGCAAGCACACCTTCGACCTGCGGCTCGTGGACCTTGATGGTCGCCCAGCGGGCGCGTCCGTCTCCGGCGCCTTCGAGGTCCCGGACGCCAAGTATCATGTCCACAACATTCTGGTGCCTACCAACCTCAGTTTTCCGAAGCCCGGCGAATACCAGTTCGTGCTTCGCATTGACCAACAAGTCGCCGCTCGGTTTCACCTAACCGCGTCGCTGAGTCCCGACGAACCCAAATGATTCCGCTACCGCCCGAGACTGTCACAGCCCCGTTCGAGCTCAACGCTCCCGCTTCCGCCGGAGTTGACATGGCCATTCCGTTCGGAGAGTGCGTGGTGGGCGGCCACCAGGTCCTGACCCGCATCCAGCACGGTGCGACCGACATCGACGAAGCGTTCCACATCGAGATCGAGGACGCCGAGACCATGATTATCACTCGATCGGAAGCCGCGATGCGGATGCTGAATTGTTCCTCGATCGACCTCCGAGAGGGCAAGCTGATCTCCGGCGATGACCTCCGCGCAGAGCTCGGAATCGAGTAGGCAACCGTACAAGGAGCGCTGGACCGAGACTGCAGCGGAGGCACTTCGTGCGTTGCCCAAGGAGGTGCAAACCTCCGCGTTTCGCCGCCTCGCAACTGTGTGTCAGGATCCGCGCGCGGCCGTCGGAGTGGCGGCGTTGAAGGGCCAGCTGCGAGGAAAGTTCAGGATCCGAGCGGGAAAGGATTACCGCGTGGTCTTCATCTTCGACCATTCAGCGCGCGAGGTTATCGTCATTGCGATCGCGCACAGGTCTGACGTTTACGGTTAGCGCACCCCACGTCGAGGAAGGCACCACGCGGGGGATTGGACTGCTCAATCGCATGGGTAGTCATGCTTTTGAAGGGACCACTCACGTGCACCTTGCCGACGCTCGGGTCTGCAATAACTGGGTCCTTCGCCTTGAGGAAGATGCTGCGCCACTCCCTTCCACTATCTATAGGGGTAGGCACACGCGTGGCCCCTCCTAAATACAATCTGTTGGCCAGACCTCCAGCCGGTAGCCCGTAGGAACAGAATGAAGAATTCCCTCCTGCGGTGGATTGAGCGGGGCAGTGAGTAACATTCGGCCTTGCAGGACTTGCCACTATTCAGGCTCCTGGCTAGGCTCGACGCCATGAGTAAAACCTTCCTCACTTTGACTATCCCTCTCGGCCTCTGCGCGGCTGGCGTGATCGGTGGTTTCGCAGCAGGCAAGTCCTCCATGCAACAGCCGCCGCAGCAGTTCTGCCGCGCTCAAACTGAGTTTGTCTCTGTCTCTGGAGACATCTGTGGAGCGACGGTCATCGATTCCTACAGCAAGACCCACGGCTCCTGCTCTCCCAACACGAGCTGCACCCACGATAACGTCGAAGGTCTTGTAGATCTCTGTCCTGACAGTGCCGTCTCCATGCAACTCACCCATGCTACGAGCACGACCTGGATCTCCGGAACCGGCCCTTGGATCTCCTACTGCGAGTCGGATCCCCATTCTCCTGGGTGCGGTGAGAGTGTGACTGAGGAGTTACTGATTGAAAACATGTGGCCGAACGATGATGGATCGAAGGTCGTTCGCCTCAAGTGCACCGCTTGCCCTTAGTGATCCTCCGATTTTAGGAATTAAACCCTGATCCTGAAGTCACCTTTAATAATCGTGCGAATCTCACTCCTAATCATCGCCGGACTGATCCTCCTCGGTGCCACCGTCATGCTCCTCGTGCGGGACGACAATGCTCATGGCACGGAAGGCCCTGGTGCGCAGCCGATAGAAACGAACCCTCCCGTCCCTGCGGAGGTTCATCGAACCTCCGTGGAGGTTACGACAGATGTGCACAATCACTCTCATGAGGCACACCAGGACGACGCCGTAGCAAGTCCATGGTATGAGGACAAGGCGCTCTTCGAATCCGTGAGCGCCACCTTCAATGAAAACTTCGCCTCATGGGTCGCCTTTTCCACGGAAGACTTCCAGAATGATAAGAGGGGAGACGAGGCGATCTCACGGACGATTTGGAAGAACGGCGGTACTAACCCATTGCTTCAGCTGAAGGTGGAGGATTTTGCCGGCTTGCGTGAGGATGAGAAGGTGCAGATCTCCTACTTGCTCGGAAAGGCAGGGGGGCGCGGAGAGAAAATGGCGCGTCGTGACCAGGCCGTGGAGACGGACAAACCGAAGTATGAGCAGGACGCGTCAATGATCAACGATTCTCTTGCCTGGCCACCGGATGCGGTGATCGCGCTCTACTCTGACGCCCCGTTGTCGGAGGAAACTGCCAGCCGCATCCGGGCACGACGAGTGGAGTTGCTTCGCTCCATCGCGCCGGACCTCGCACAACTCGATTATGCCCGGCGGTTCACGCTCAAGGCGGCAATGATGCACGGCGTTGATCGCTCCCGCTTTGACTGGGGAGATTGCGCACGATTGGCGCCGGCCACGACTGAGTACGAGCTCAACTACGAAGCAATGTGCCAAGCATTCGCGCAATACTGTGCTTCCGAGTTGCGGGGCAAGTAGGCTCCCCGCAAAGTCGATCCAGTCGGCCAGTCCGTCGCTTGCGCGACACCGTATTCCATCCCGCGGCCGCCGCCCGCTAGTGTCCGCGCATGGCCCATTCCCTGCGCCCGCTCGGCGTCCACCTTCCGCAGATGGTGACCCTCGGCAACGGCTCCGTCGTTGGCAACTACACCGCCGGCACCCTGCAGGCCTTCTACGAAGCCGTCGGCTTCAATCCGCTGGACCTGCCGCCGGCGGCGCGCCCGGTGATCACGCTCAAGCGCCAGGTCGCCGGCGACGTCGCGGTGCCCGCGATCCTGACCACCGCCGCGGCGGACGCCGTGAAGATGGGCTGCTGGCTCCACGTGCAGGACGTGGACCACAACCCCCAGCACCCCGGACCCGACGCCGGCGAGACCGAAGCCGAGTGGATGCGCAACGACCTGGTCTCGCGCATCGTCTCGCTCGACGCCTGGCTCACCGCAATCGGCGCCGACCGCCGGCGCGTCTTCATCTCCTACGGCAACGAGTTCGATCTGGTTATCCCTACGGGGCTCCTGCTGCTCTCCGCGCTGGAATTCAGCCCCGAAGAGGATCCGAACCTGTTCGGCCTCCCCGGCTGGTCCTTCCTCGTCGCCGACAAACTGGCATAGGTCGGATTCGGAACGGCCCTCGGATGGCTATGGAACCAACGCCGCTTCACAAAGTCCGAAGCCCGCAAGCAGACAGGCGAGGATCCGAAGAGCGGTTGACCACCCCCTCCAGCTCGAAGTCAGAGAACTCTTCTCTTCCCCCTGAACGCTGAGTCAGCACCGGCCCTCACGAATCCTTGTTGGCGCCGGAGCCGTGATCCTGCGTTCTGTGACGACGGCGCGCGGCCCGGGGTCGGACCGAGCCGGCATTGCAGAGCGCGCCTCTTCCCGGCCTCCGCGCTTCGCCGCCGTTGCGTCTCACGCGCGCGCGCCGCGCTGCACCGGCCGCTTGCGCTGCGCGCGAATGCCGCCGGCGCGGGCCGAGCCCCGGGCCGCGCGCCGCACGACCCCGAACCCGACCACGACCACGACCACAACCCCACAAAAAAACCGGGGGTCGGGGTGAGAGGATTTGAACCTCCGACAACTTGCACCCAAAACAAGTGCTCTACCAAGCTGAGCTACACCCCGAGACGGGTATCTTAGAGGAATGCGGGTCGGGGTCATTCTGTGCGGCAGCGGGCGCTTCGACGGCTCGGAAATCCACGAGTCGGTGCTGACGTTGTTGCATCTGGCGCGCGGCGGGGCGGAGGCGGCTTGCTTTGCGCCGGATGCGCCGCAGTGGGCCGTCTGCGATCACTTCAGCGGCAAGCCCCGGCCGGGGGAAACGCGCAACATGCTGCAGGAGGCGGCGCGCATCGCGCGCGGCGCCGTGCGGCCTTTGACCGAGGCGCGGGCCGCCGATCTGGACGCGCTGATCCTGCCGGGGGGCAACGGCGCCGCGCACAATCTGGGCGGATTCGCCTCGGCGGGCGCGCGCGGGACGGTGCTGCCGGATTTGGAGCGACTGCTCCTCGCGATGGTGGAGGCCGGCAAGCCGATCGGCGCCATCTGCATCGCGCCGGCGCTGGTGGCTCTCGCCCTGGGCGCGCGCGCGCCGCTGGTCACGCTGGGCCGGGCCTCCGATCCGGCGGCCGTCGAAGCCTCCAAGACCGGCGCGCGCCTCGTGGACTGCCCGGTGGACGGCATCGTGGTGGACGAGGCCCTGAATCTGGTCTCCACGCCCGCCTACATGCTCGCGCAGAGCGTCGCCGAGGCCGACGCCGGCATCGGGCGCCTCGTGGCCGAGGTTCTGCAGCGCGCGCGGAAGCGATAATCTGGAAGCGCTTGACGCAGCCCGCCGCCGGCACTTCCGCGCAGTCCGCCACCTTCGAGGGCCAGAGCGCCAGCCCCGGCGTGGCCTTCGGGCGCGCCTTCTTCTCGCTGGCGAGCCTCGAGGAGCTGGAACTCCGCAAGCTCAACGACGACGAGGTCGAGCGCGAGCTGGCGCGGGTGGATTCCGCCGCGCGCGCCGCCCGCGTCAGCCTGGTGCACCAGCGCGACGCCCTGGGCGAGCACTTCACCGCCGAGCAGCGCCGCATCTTCGACACCCACTTGACGATGCTCGAGGACCCGGTCCTCGAGGCCGACCTGCGCGGGCGCATCGTCAACGAGCGCCTCAATTTCGAAAGCGCGCTCAAGGACATGATCGGCGTGTACGAGCGCCTCTTCGAGGTGGTGCAGTCGCCGAGCCTGCGCAACAAGCTGGTGGACATGCGCGACATCGCGCTGCGCCTGCTGCGCTTCGCCAAGCCGCCCGGCGAGCGCGCGCGCCGCGCCGCCGACATGAAGGGCGGCATCCTGGTGGTGCGCGAACTGTCTCTCTCGGACCTCACCGAGGCCCTCGAGCAGGGCATCGCCGGCCTGGTGGCGGAAGAGGGCAGCCTCAACAGCCACGGCGTGATCCTGACGCGCGCGGCCGGCATTCCGGCGGTGATCGGCGTCGGCGGCATTCACGAAACGCTGCGCGCCGGCGACCCGGTGCTGGTGGACGGCGACGGCGGCCAGGTTCTCGTGCATCCGCCCGAGGCCGTGGTGGCGCTGGCGCAAGGCCGCCAGTCGGAAACCGCGCCCGAACTGCTGGAGGCCGTGCGCCTCGCCGACGGCACGCAAGTGGAATTGCAGGCCGCGGTCGCCAGCCCTTCCGAGGCGCGCCAGGCTCTGGCCATGGGCGTGCGCATCATCGGCCTGTACCGCACGGAACTGCCGGTGATCCAAGGCGAAGGCGCCGCGCGCGAAGATCTGCTGGTGCCGCTCTACCGTCAGTTGGCGGAAGCCGCGGAGCGCATCGTTTTCCGCCTGCCGGACCTGGATTCGACCACCGATCTGGAAGCGGTCTATCCCGTGCGCGAGGCCAATCCGGCGCTGGGCCTTCGCGGCGTGCGCGCGCTGCTGGCGCAGCCCTCGTTGCTCGAAACGCAGTTGCGCGCCATGCTGCGCGCCTCGAACGGCCGCGACGTGCGCGTCGCCGTGCCTTTCGTCAACGACGTCGGCGATCTGCGCGCGGTGCGCGCCGTGGCCGATCGCGTGCGCGAAGAGTTGCGCCTCGAAGGCGCCGACGTCGCGCGCCCGCTGCGCCTGGGCGTCGTGATCGAAACGCCCTCGGCCTCGCTCGAAGGCCGCGAATTGCTGGCCTCCGCCGACTTCGCGCTGATCGGTCTCGACTCCTTCGCCCAATTGATCCTCGCCGCCGACGTGCGCTGCGCTTATCAGGCGGTGCGCGAGCGCATCCAGTCGCCGCACCCCTCGGTGCTGCGCGCAGTGCGCAAGCTGGTGCGGCTGGCCGACGGACTGGAGTCGGAGATCGGCGTCTACGGCGAATGCCTCAACTGGCCCGGCGCCGTCGAATTGCTGGTCGGCGTGGGATTGCGCCGGTTCGTCGTGCGCACCGCGCAGCTGCCCGGCATGCACGAGCGCCTCTCCAGCCTCGATGCCGCCTTCTGCGAGCGCGTCGCCGAAAACGCCGCCCGCGCCGTGACGCGCGAAGAACTCGCCGCCGGCCTGCCCGCCAGCTGGGCCGAGTAGCCGCGCGTCGCGCTCAGCGTCGCGCGAATCGCGCGCCTTCTTCTTCCGGCGCGGCCCGCAGCACCATGCCGCTTTCGCCCCACAGGCGCTCGACGCGGCGTTTGAGCCGCGTTTCCAGCGCCTCCAGGTCGGCGCGGCGCGCCAGCACCAGCACGCCGCTGCCGGCGCCGGACAAGGTGGCGCCGAGCGCGCCCGCCTCGTAGGCGAAGTCAATCATCTTGCCGACGCCGGTCAGCAACTTGAGCCGCGGCTCGACGACCAGCGCGTCGGTGACGGCGGCGCGCAGCAGCTCCGGCTTCAGAGTGCGCAGCGCGGTCATCAGCGCGCCAGCGCGCTGCGCTTGCTGCGCCGCCTGCGTGAAACTCACGGTGGGGGGCAGCACCTCACGGGCGCGGCGCGTGTCCAGCGGATACGGCGGCAGCACGAAGAGCAGGCGCAGTTCCCGGTGAAGTTCCACGGGCAGGTGCGCGTAGCCGCCGTCGGCGAGGCGCAGCGACCAGTGCGTGCCGCCGAGCAGGGCCGCGACGGCATTCTCCGGATTGCCTTCCAACTCGATCGCTTCGCGCAGCAGATCGTCGCGATCGAGCTCGCGGCCGCACAGGCGTCCGCCCAGCAGCAGGCCCGCGACCAGGCCGGCGCCGCTGGCGCCCAGGCCGCGCCCGGGCGGAAAGGGCGCCGAAACCGTCAGCCGGCCGGGAGGCACCGGCCGCCCGGCGAGCATCGAGGCGCGCCGGATGCCGCGCACGATGGGATCCTGGCCGACGGCCAGCAAGGACTCCTGCATGGGCCCCTGGCGCTGCACGGAGGTGGCGTCGGCCGCCTCCCAGCGCACGTCCAGGAAGAGATTGACCGCGAGCCCGAGCGCGTCGAAACCGGTCCCCACGTTGCTGGTGGAGGCGGGAACGCGGACGTGGAGCGGACTGACGGGCATTTGCGGTCTGGTGCCCCTTGCAGGGTAGGCGTAGAATAGTCGGCTTCCATTCGGGTTTCAGGCCCGGCACATCCACTCTCGCGCATTCGCACCATGTCCACAGAGACCCTCCAAGCTCCCCAACTCGACAAGCAGGAGCATGAGCGCCTCTCCATGATCCGGAACATCGGAATCATGGCGCACATCGACGCCGGCAAGACCACGGTCACCGAGCGGATCCTGTACGTCACCGGCCGAACCCACAAGATCGGCGAGGTCCACGATGGCGAGG
>CAYVPL010000084.1:0-10368 GCA_964453755.1 uncultured Planctomycetales bacterium | reverse complement strand
CGGCCGGCCGGTTCTGCGATCCCACAGCACGACGGTCTCGCGCTGGTTGGTGATGCCGGCCGCGAGCAGGTCCTGCGGCTGCAGGCCGGAGCGCGCCAGCGCTTGGCGCGCCACCAGTTCCGCGTCGGCGACGATGCGCTCGGGATCGTGCTCGACCCAGCCGTCCTGTGGAAAGGATTGGGGCAGTTCGCGCTGCGCGAGCGCGCGCGGCGCGCCGTCGAGGCCGAACACGATGGCGCGGGTGCTGGTGGTGCCCTGGTCGATCGCGAGCAGGCCGCGCGAGTCGTTCACGGCGCGCGCGCGGGCTCGACGCGCAGATCCTGCCGCGCGTTGACCGCCGAGCCCGGAATCGGCGGCAGCCCCAGCAGCGCCAGCGCCAGGTTGCCGGCCTCGGCGTTGCGGATCGGCGGCGGCCCGGGGTCCTCGCGCCGCGGATCGAGCGCGCCCGGCTTGGCGCGCGAATCCTGGTTTGACAAGTACAAGTCGCCGCGCGCGCGGCCGTCGCCGGTCCACACCAGGAAGGGAATCACGTAGTTGCTGGCCGCGCGCTCACCGCCATGGTGATTCTTGAAGGGCGTGCCGCCGCCGTGGTCGGTCGTCAGCAGGATGGCGGTGCGCGCGCGGCGCTCCGGGCGTTCGTCGAGCCAGGCGAAGAGCGCCGTCAGCGCGAGGTCCACGCGCGCCACCGAGGCGGAATAGGCGCTGGCGGGATCAAGATCCCAGCCGTGGTCGTGGCCGGCCGCGTCCGGCTCGCGCAGGTGGGCGAAGCACAGGCTGCGGCCGGCGGCGGCCGGCTGGCCCCAGAAGTCGAGCACGGCGCCGACGATCTGCTCGGCCTCGGTGCGGATCGCGTACTCGTGGATCGGCCCGGCTTCGCGCGCATCGTCCACGCCGTTCCACGAGCGGGGATAGAGCACGAACTTCGGCTTGGCGGCGAACAGCGCGCAGCGCAGTCCGGCTCCGGCCGCCACGTCGAAGACGCTGCCGACCTCCCGGCGCAGGCGCTGATCCGGCGGCGGCATGTCGTTGAGGCGCCAGTGATGACCGTCTTCGCCTTCGACGAAGCGGCCCGTGAGCATCCCGGTGTGGTTGGGAAGAGTCACGGTCCAGTCCGGATCGGTGCGGGCATCCAAGGTCGCGGCGCCGCCCAGCAGACGCGCGAAGCCTGGCAGCGGCGCGCCGTCGGCCCGCGCGATCGCGTCGGGGCGCAGGCCGTCCACGCTGATCATCAGCACGTGCTCGTAGCGCGGCACGGCGGCGACTGCGGGACTGGAGGCGCCGTCCGCCGCCGGATCCGCGGAGCAGGCTGCGGCGGCAAGCGCGGCGAGAACCGGCAGCAGGCGGCGCGCGCGCATCGTCGTCCCGTTACTCCTCGTCGAGTCCGTCGTCGGCGCGCGCCGGACCGGCGAGTTGCTTGCGCGCCTTTGGATCGCGCTCCGGATAGGTCTTCTCGACCCAGGCGCGCCAGGCTTCTTCCGCCTGCGGCACGGTCAGGCCAAGATGCTCGCGGAAGAGGTCGCGCGCGTCCTTGCCGTCCTTGAAGCCGAGCAGGAAAGGCTTCAACTGCGCGCGATGCTCGGCGACCATCCAGTCGTAGAGCGACCAGGCCAGGCCGTGCTCTTCCGGCCACAGCGTGCCGGAGAGTTTCGACAGCAAGCCGGGAAGAATTGCGTCGGGCTTCTTGCGCAGCCAGTTCTTGATCGCTACGCGCCAGCGGCCGCCCTCCCAATCGAGATCGGAATTCGCCTCGTCCATGCAGTAGGTGGCCGTGCGCTGAAAGCGCATGTCCTCGTACCAGTGGCCGGCGCCTTCGTCGAACCAGCCGGCCTTCTTGTCGTTCAGCCACTCGGCGCGGAACATCGCCGACATCATCAAGTGCGAGGCCACGTGCACCGCGTTCATCGCCACGTTCAGGGCCTTGTTCTCCAGGCCGGTGTCGCCGGTCCACGAGCTCGACGCCGGCTTCGGGCCGTAGAACTTCATGGCGTTGTCCACGTTGCGGCCGAAAATTTCGCGATTGACGCGCGCGTGATCTTCCGGATCGGACCAGTACCAGATGCGCGTGCGGCCGGCGTAGGTGCCGGCGGTCGCGCCGTAATGCTCGTCCATGACTTTCGCCATGGCCTCGAGCTCGCGCGCCAGGTAGTGGCCGAAGACGTGCGAGTCGTAGGTCTTCGAGCCCTCTTTCAACTCGGCGTCAATGATGATCTCGAAGTGCTCGGTCTCGATGCGCAGCAGCGGGCGCGCGAAGAGTTTTTCCGGGTCGGATCCCGCCGCGAGCCAGCGTTCGCAGGACAGCCGCCGCTTCTCCTGTCCCGGCGAGGCGGGGCCGTCGTCGCACTTGCCGCAATCCACGGTGAGCGCGCCGGTGCATTCGGCGCAGCGCGCGGCGGCCGAGCAGAAGCGCACCTCCGCCTCGAAGGGCGCGAGCTCGGCCGGATGCTTCTTGCACGCGCGCACGCCCTGCATGTCGCAGGCGCGGCAGCCGCCGTCGGGCTCCTCCGCCTGCGGCAGAGGCGCCGCGGCGGCGAGCAGCGCGATCAGAAGGACGAGCAAGGGCGCCGCAGGCTCAGAACGCGAAACTGCCGGCGACTTGCGTGGTGCGTCCGTTCTGCAGAGCCTGGAACCAGACGCTGCGGCCGGCGAGCAGCGCGGGGATGACGGCCGACCAGGACGCGTTGCCCGCGCCGCTGGCCGTCACCACGTTGCCCACCTGCACCGGATTGGCGAGGTTGAGGGTGATGCCCAGTTGCGGCACGCTCGTGCTGCCGAGGCCGCTCAGGCTGGCTGCCAGGAAGGTCGCGCCGCCCGGTTGCGCGCGCGTGGCGGAGAAGGTGGCAAGACCGCCGACGATCAGCGGCTGCGGCACCGTGAGCAGGAAGGGATCGGCGCTGGCGGATGCCGCGCTGGCGACGATCGGTCCGTCGAGATCGATGGTGACGAGCACGCCGCCCAAATCTTGCGACACGAAGACGTCCAGGTCGAGGAAGAGCTCGACGTTGCCGCCGTTCTGCGTCACGCGCCCCGGCACGGCGGTGGGCAGGGAGAGGATGCCGAAGACGTTCTCGGTGCCCGAGCCGAACAGGCCGCCGACGTCGGCGACGCCTGCGGTCGTGAGCAGGGTGACGACCGCGATGAAGTCGCCGGTGGCCGGGTTGATCGCGAAGGGCGCCGACTGGATCGAGGTCTGCAGATTCGTGATGTCGAAGGTCGCGAGCGGCGGCAGGAAGGGCAGCGGGTTCGGAATCTCGCCTTGCAGCAGGGTTGGAACCGTGAACAGCAGCGAGCCGTTGATCTGGCCGGAAGTGAAAGGACCCGTGGCGGCGTCGAGCTTCAGGTTGATGCTGCCGTCGAGGCTGAACTTGTCCGGCGACTCGATCACCGTGCCCGCCGACGTGGTGATCTCCCAGTCAATGACCGAGGCGTTGCGGTTGGCGTTCAGGACGTGCTGGACGTTCTGGGCGGGGGAGCAGAGGAGCAGGGCGAGGGGGAGCAGCATGGGATGGGACGCGCCGGTGGCGCATCCTTCATCTTATCCCAGGTTTTGCAGTTGGTAGTCGGCGATCAAGGGCGCGTGATCGGAAAAATTCTCGCGCTGCTCCACCCAGGAGCGGGTCGCGCAGGCTGCCAGGTCCGGGCTGGCGAGCTGGTAATCGATCCTCCATCCGACGTTCTTGGCCCGCGCCGCGCCGCGCTGCGACCACCAGGTGTAGCCGGCGCCCTCCTCCTGCGGATGGAGGCTCCTCCACACGTCCCGCCAGCCGCCGTCGAGCAGCCCGCCGATCCAGGCGCGCTCTTCCGGCAGGAATCCGGAATTCTTGGCGTTGGCGCGCGCGTTCTTGATGTCCTTGGCCGTGTGCGCGATGTTCCAGTCGCCGCACACCACCGCCGGCAGCGGCTGCGCGCGCTGGCGCTCCAGCCAGGGCGCGAACGACTCCATGAAGCGGAATTTCGCCAGCTGCCGCTCCGGACTGGAGGAACCGCTCGGCAGATAAAGGCTGACCACGCGAAAATTGTCAAAGTCCGCGGCCAGCACCCGGCCCTCGGCGTCGAATTCGGCGGCGCCGATGCCGGCGGCGACGCGGCGGGGCGGCTGCCGCGACCACAGCGCCACGCCGGAATAACCCGGGCGCTCGGCGAAGTTCCAGTGCGCGTGCCAGCCGGTCGGGGGCAGCAGGCCGGGCTCGAGCTGGCTCGCGGTCAGCCGCACTTCCTGCAGGCAGCAGACGTCGGCATCCTGCCGCTCCAGCCAGGCGCGAAAGCCCTTGCGCGCGGCGGCGCGCAGGCCGTTGGCGTTGAGGGTGATGATGCGCACGGTCTTCACAGCAACCCGAGCGCGCCCAACTGCCTCTCCGCCTGCTCCTCCCAGCCGCGGTTGGCCGCCGGGCTGGCCGGGCTTGGGTGCAGCACCGTGCCGACGGCGACGCCGGTGCCGGCCAACGCCGCGCGCGCCCGCGCCGCCGCAAACGCGCCGACTCCGACCACGGTGCGCGCTCCCAGCGCGGCGACCGCATCGCGCAGCGCCCGGTCGCAGGCCTCCTGCAGCGGGGCCGCGGCCGCCGCCGGAAATTTGTCAGGCGTGAGATTGCGCCCGCCCTCGTCGAGGAACACCAGCGGGCAGTAATTGAGCACGAAGAAGCGCGCGAAGAACGCTTCCGGCGCGCCAAAGCGCCGCGCGGCCCAGCCCCACAGGCGGCGGCCGCTGACCTCGGAGCGGGCGCAGGCAAAGCCTTCCACGGGCCGCTTCGGATGCTCGCGCTCCGGCTTGTCCACGCGCCCGCCGACGCCGAGCCAGTCCCGCACCGCCGCCACCTCGCCGAAGGGCACGCCGGTCTGCGCCATGCCGAAGGGACCCGGATTCATGCCGAGCAGCAGCGCGGGCACGCCCGGGCGCGCCCAGCGGCGCAGGTAGTCCTCGTGCGGCGCGCGCGCGTACTGCAGCGGGCGGTACACGAAGTCCACGGGCGGCGGGAAGCGGAGCGCCGCCGTGTCGCGGTCCAGGGCGCGCGCGATCGCCGTCAGATCCATCGGCGGGCGAGTGTACGCTGGCGCGCGTGGAACGCGTTCTGGAACCCGAAGTCATGGATGCCGCCGCCGAGGCGGAGGCCTACGACGCGATGGATCACTCCGGGCCGAACGAGGCCTTCGTGCAGCGCCTGCTCGAACTGGGCGCGCGCGGCCGCATTCTCGACGTCGGCTGCGGGCCGGGGCACATTCCGCTGCTGATCGCCACGATGCAGCCGGAGGCGGAAGTCACCGGCGTGGACCTTTCCGCGGCCATGCTGCGCATCGCCGAGGAGCATCGGGCCGTCAGTTCGCACGCCGCGCGCGTGAGGTTCACCAAAGCCGACGCCAAGAAGTTGCCCTTCGCGGACGCCAGCTTCGACACAGTGTGCAGCAACACCATTCTGCACCACATTCCTGAGCCCGCGCCCTTTCTGCGCGAATGCTGGCGCGTGCTGAAGCCGGGCGGCGCCTTTCTGGTGCGCGATCTGTTCCGGCCAGCCACCGTGCCCGAGGTCTACGCGCTCGTGCGCAAGCACGCGGCGGGAGAGAGCGCGGAGGCGCAGGAACTGTTCCGGGCCAGCCTGTGCGCGGCCCTCACGCCGGAGGAACTGCGCGCCGCCGCCCGCGCGGCCGGGCTGTCCGGCGCCGAAGTGGTGGTGGACACGGACCGCCACATGAGTTTGCAGCGGTCCGCGTCCGAATCTGGAGCCTAGTTCACCAGGCTGACCACCCGGTTCGACTTCACCGAGTTGGCGCCGGCGACGCCGCGAATCGCGGCCGCCTGCACGTACACGGTGCGGCCACGGATGCCGGCCGGCACGTTGCGGCTGAAACTGGCGATGCCGGTTCCGCCCGCGACCGCCGAACCCACCGTCTGCACGCCGCCGCCCAAGTCGAGGCAGAGGCCGCCGTAACCCGGCGGGCAGTAGTTGCCCGCGGCCAGGCTGCCGAACACCGTCACCGTCTCGCCCGGCAGGCAATCGTCCACCGTGAAGATCACCGGGGTGCCGGCGACGAAGATGCTGGTGGACAGCGCGAGCGTCTGGTTGCCCAGTTCGATCCCGCCGATCCAGACGCGCCAGCCGGACGAGATGTACTCGTGCGCCGACCAGAACTTGGTGTCCGAGGTCGGATCCTGCTCCAGACCGGCGTAGTCGCCGTAGCGCGAGCCCGTCTCCGGACCGGTCGAGATCTGCAGGCGCTCCGGCGCCCGCATCGTGCCCAGCGCGTCCGCCGCCATCCGGTAGGCGAACTCGATGGAGATGTACTGGCTGCTGCTCGAGCGGTTGAAGGCGATGACCGCGTCGTTGGTGCTCGTGACGTTGATGTCGCCGAACCAGCAGTAGTTGCCGGAGCCGGGGTCCACGTCGCCGCTTTGCACCAGGGTCGGGTTGCTGCCGCTCACCGGCCAGCCGTTGAGGTCGATCTGGTACCAGCGCACCGAGGAGCGGCCGTTGGCGCCGTTGTTGTGGCAGACCCACAGGTAGCCGTTGCGCACCACGCCGTTCTTGATGCGGAAGTCGATCGTGTCGGCGCGGTTCGAAGTGCCTTGCTGCACGGCGTCGTTCGGGTTGCTGAAGCTCGGCACCGTCAGGTTGAATGTGGACAGCGTCGGCGCGGTGTTGGCGTTGCGGACCGCCTGCAGCTTGAGCCGGTTGCTCGCGCCGGAGTAGGTCGTGGCGAAGTAGCCGACGTTGTCGTCGTAGTTCTTCGTGGCGCCGAGGGACTGCGTGCCGCCGTTGGCCTGGAGCTGGCGCATGGTCGCCGCTTGGTTGGCGATGAGCTTGGCTTTCTCCCACATGAAGATGCGGTTGCCGCCGCCGTTGAAGCAGTCGCCGGAGATGAACACCGACTCGTTGTTGACGCCGAAGTTTGGGAAGTCGAGGAAGTTGCAGGTGCCCGAGACGGCGAAGCGGTACTTGTACCAGGTGCCGTTCGGGTCGGAGTCGTCCGAGACCGCTAGGCAGATGGCGTCGTTGGAGCCGGCGCCGTCCGCCGCCGCCACGAAGTAGCGGCCGGAGAAGGTGTCGTAGTAGGCCAGTGGGTCGAAGACGAAGCCGCCTGCTCCCACGGAGCTCCAGAAGCCGACGATGGACTGGCCGAACTGCTTGTTGCCGGCTTTGTCAAAGATGGCGATCTCGCCGTTGACCACGTTGACGACGTGGTTGGGGCCGACCGCAAGATCCGGGTCCGGCGGATACCAGCCGGTGTTCACGCTGCCCTGGAAACCGCCCGAGCCGCCGGCGGCCGGGGGCGGCGGCAGGTAGGGACCCGGAATGAAGAAGGGATCCCAGATCGGCGGCACCTTGGTGTCGGTGTAGACCTCGGCGATGCCGAGATCCGTCGCGGCGGCCAGCGGCGCGATCGGCGCCGGCGCCGCGGGCTGCAGGCTGTCCGGCAGGATCAGCGTGAGGCCGATGCCGCTGCCGTCGCCGTGCCCGGTTTCGCCGCTCCAGGCGGCGAGGATCTGGTTCTGCGCGGTCCAGAGCAGGTGGCGGGCGTTGATGCCGACTTGCAGCGTCTGCTCGCCTTCATCGTGCTGATTGAGGCGGAAGGCCTCGCCCACAAGGCTGCCGTCGGCGGCGAAGCGTTGCGCGCGGATCGAGGCCTGGCCCGCGGGACGCTCGCCCGTGCCTTCGTTGATTTTCGGCTCGATGGCGTTGTACGCCACCACGAAACTGCCGTCGGCGGCGCAGGCCACCTGCGCTCCGCACCGATAGCCCATGCCGCCGGCCTCGACGCGGAAGGCGTCGCCGAGCGGCGTAGCGTCCGGAGCGAAGCGCCGCGCCATGGCGGAGTAGTTCTCGCCGTCCTGCGAACTCATGAACGCGACGACGAAGGAGCCGTCGGCGGCTGCGGCCACGCAGGGCTCGGCATGGAAGCCGTCGCGCGCGCTGGCCACGTCGAAGTGCTGCAGCGCCGCGCCGCGCAGCAGGGCGCCGGTCAGGCGCGTCGGCTCGCCGGCGAAGTTCTGCTCGTTCCACACCGCCACCACGCCGGCGGCGCTGGCGTCCAGCGACACCAGGGTTTCGCGCAGCGCCGACTCGGCGCCGAGTTGGAAGGATTCGCAGACCGCAGTGCCGGTCGCGTCGAAGCGCTGGGCCAGCAGGCGGCGACGGCCGTCCGTCATGTCCACTGCCCACGCCGCCAGCCATTCGCTGCCGTGCGCCACGAGGGCGACGTCGGCCGGGTTGTCACCGCGGCCGGTGTGCAGTTTCACTTCGGGCGCCAGAGCCGTGAAGCTGCGCGCACCGTCTGCGTCGGTCTGCCAGCCGAAGCGGCGGGCGTAGATGCCGCACTCGTTCAGGTCGGCGTTGACCGACTGCCAGGCGATCCAGGCCGTGCCGTCCGGCAGGAAGGCTGCCGACGGGCGGCCTTGGAAGCCCGCCAGCGTCGTGTTGACGTGGATCTCAGTCGTGAGCGGGCGGCCGCGCGGGTCCATCAGTTGCGCGAACACGCCGAAACTGCCCAACTCCTGGCGACGGCTGCCCCACACGGTCAGCACGTTGCCGGCGGCGTCGGCGCTGAGCGCCGGATCCACCTGCCGGTTGGATTGGAAGGTGTTGGCCTGGACTTCGAGGCGGGAGTGTCCAGGGAAAGGAAGTTGCTCCGTGCTGCCGCCGGCGTCGGCCTGGGGCAGAAGGGCAAGGAACATCAGGGCTGGGCTGGGCATGAGGAGACGTGCGGAAACGGGGTTGGGGGACGACCAGAGTCTATACAAGGATTGAGCGAGCCCCGACTTTGTTCGGGCATTTGTTTCGTTTTGCAGGTGAAATTCGTGGATCTGTGCGCTTTTGCACGAAGGGTGTGCGTGGCTTCGCACCTGTGCCCGGTCGCCTGGAATGTCCGCTGGCACGGCTTTTGCCAAGTCGGAACGGCGGTCCGCGCCTGACCTCGTACAATCGATCTGGAGTCCTTGGAGTCCAGTTCCGATCCCGTGCGGGTCTGCCCGGATCGTCTGGAGAGTTCCCACCATGAAGCGCTCGATCCTCTCACTCGCCCTTCTCCCCCTCACCGTGCTGGTCGCCTGCAAGAGCAGCGGCCCCTCGTCGGTCGGCGGCGACGGCAACGGCAATCCCTACAACCCGAACGGCCAGTTCGCGGTCGAGGGCATCAACGTGCTGGAAGGCCAGGTCTGGGAGTTGAACCGGCCGATCCGGATCGTCTTCAACCACCCGGTGGATCCGCTCTCGATCAACTTCAGCACGATCCAGGTGCGCTCGCTGGAGTCCTCCGCCGCCGGCCATCCGGTCACCGGCAGTTTCGAACTCGCGGCCGACGAAGACAACCGCGTCGTGATCTTCCGCCCGGCCTGCCCGACGGATTCCGCCAACTCCAACGGCGCGTTCCTGCCGGGCGGCCTGCGCTACGAGGTGGCCTTGCCCGTGAAAGGCAACGGCGGCACGGGCGCGCTCAAGGACAGCGCCGGCCGCATGCTCGAGGTCGGCTTGCGCCGTTCCTTCGTGACGCCGCGTCCTCCTGCGGAACCGCTCTTCCTCGACCTCACACCCGGCGCCGTGAGTCTGGCCAGCGTGGATTTCCCGTCCGGCCTCAACCTCTTCACGCAACCCGACCCCGTCGTCGAGATCAGTTTCAACCAGTCCATCGACGGCAGCCCCGAGAACCTCAACACCGACCGGATTTTCATCCTTTACTCCTCCGGGGTAATCGGATCAGGCGCCGAGGATCTGTTCCTGCCCACCAACCGCCTGCCCGGCCGCCTGCAACTGGTCGAGAACTGCGTCGAAACCGGCGCGCGCGTCAATTTCATCATCACCGGCATCGTGCCGCCGAACCGCAAGCTGCGCCTGCAAATGAGCTCCGAGTTCCGCGACATCGTGGGACTCACCAACATCGAGGACAGCTTCTGGCAGAGCCACGTCACCCCGACGCTCGGCGACCTCTACGCCGATCCGAGCTGGATCGAGACCGACGAAACCGTGGACGAATTCCGCGACGAGTTCGACAACGGCAATTTCGTCGACCTCGACGCTCCGGTGCCGCTGCCCTTCGGCAAGCTCGGCGAGGGCTACATCGCCGCCAGCTTTGACTTTCCCGGCACATTCACGCCGAAGAACTTCATCGTCAGCGCGCCGTACCGCGAGATCTTCACCGATTCGACCCAGCCCTTCACCGACGACGGCGGCGAGCAGCACTATCTCAACAACGGCGTGCTCAACGTGGCGGACTTCACCGTCAGTTCCGGCAGCGTGTTGCGCGCCCGCGGCAAGAACCCGCTGATCATCTACGCCTCCGGCGACGTCACCATCAACGGCGAAGTCAACATCAGCGGCAACAACGCCAAGTGGCCTTCCTCGCTGCAATCCCCGCAGTACCGCGAAGGCGGGGCGCAAGGCGAGG
>CAYVPL010000083.1:0-10395 GCA_964453755.1 uncultured Planctomycetales bacterium | reverse complement strand
CGTGAAGGAAATCCGCCGCTGCGGAGGCATCGTCGCCGTGGAGCTGGCCGCGCCGGACGCCGGCTACATGGCCGGCCTGGGCGACGAGCTGCGCGCGCGCTGCCGCGCGCTGCCGGACGTGCTGCTGCGCCCGCTCGGAAACGTGCTCTACGCGCTGCCGCCGTCGTGCGTGACGGACGACGAAGCCGACCGCATCGCCGCGGCTCTGGTGAGCTGCTGCAGTTAGCGTTTGACGACCAGTTGGACGCCGTCGCGCACCGTCAGCAGCACGTTCTCGACCCGCTCGTCGCGGGCGAGACGCTCGTTGAGCTGCGCCACCGCCAAGGCTGACGGATCCTGCGGATCGAGGACGCGCCCGGACATCAGCATGTTGTCAAGGACGATCGCTCCGCCCGGCCGGGTGCGGGACAGCAGCTCCTCGTAGTATTCCGGATAGCCGGACTTGTCAGCGTCAATGAAGGAAAAATCCACCGGCTCGCGCAGGCTGCGGATCGTCTCCAGCGCCAGCCCCAGGCGCAGCTCGATCTTGCGGCCGTGCGGGCTGGCGGCGAAGGCCGCGCGCGCGACCCGCGCGGCGGCGGCGTCGATCTCGCAGGTGATCAGACGCGCGCCCTCGTCCAGGCCTTCGGCCATCGAGAGCGCGGAGTAGCCTGAGAAGGTGCCGACTTCGACCACCAGCCGCGGCCGCAGCAGGCGCACCAAGAGTTTGAGCAGCCGGCCCTCGACGCGCCCGGTGAGCATCTGCGGATCCGGCAGCTCGGCGTGCGTGCGCGCTTCGAGGTTCGCGAGCAGCGCCGGCTCGGGGCGCGTGCTGCGGTAGGCGTACTGCTCGATCAGGGCGGGGACGAGAAGTTCCATGCGCTCATTGTGCCGCGCCAGCCCTGGCGCGGGTCGGCGGTCGTGCGCCGGATTAGAATGCGCCGATGGCACCGATCGCGCCGAACGCAGCCGCCGCGCCGGAGATGCTGCGCGTGCGCGCCTGGCTGGCGCGCGTCGTCGCCGATCCCGCGCTGCACGCGCGCTTCGTCAACTCGCTGGCGCGCATGGAGTACGTCGGCGTGCGGAAAATGGTCAAAGCGCGCCGCTCGGAGGCGCTCGACCTCGACGGCCTGCAGCACCTGATCGAAGAGGCCGGCCATGCGTTGCGGCTGAAGCGGGCCGCGCTGGCGCTGAACGGCGAGACCGCGGCTGGCGTCGCCACCTTCGCCGAGTCCGACACGCTGGCCGGCGGCGCCGCCGAGGAGTATCTGCAGGAGGTGGACCGCGCCTGCGAGACACTGTTGGCGGATCTGCCGGAGAGCGAGCGCGCCGAATCCAACTATCTGCTCTCCTCCTGGGCCATCGAGGTGCGCGCGCAGGCCTTCTATCCGCTCTACGAGGAGGAGTTGCGCGCAGCCGGAGCCCCCTTCTCCGTGCGCGCGATCCAGCGCGACGAAGACCGCCATCTCGCCGAGATGGACGAACGCCTGCGGGCGCGCTTCGGCGCCGCCGCCGCGCCGCTGCTGGCGCGCACGCGCGAGCGCGAAGCCGCCGCCTTCGCGCGCTGGGAAGCGGCGATGGCCGCCGCGGTCCGCGCGGCGGAATGAGGCTCGCGATCCTCGGCGCCGGGGCCGCCGGCCTGATGGCGGCGATCTGGGCCGGGCGCGCAGCGCCCGCGGGCGCGCGCGTGCAGCTCCTGGAAGGCGCGAAGGAGCCGGGCCGCAAGATCCTCATCAGCGGCGGCGGCCGCTGCAACGTGCTGCCTTCGGTCAGCGAGCCGGCGGATTTTCACACGCAAGGCTCGCGCAACGTCCTGCGCCGCCTGCTCGCCAGTTGGCCGCGCGACGAGCAGCAGCGATTTTTCGAGCAGGACCTCGGACTACCGCTGCAACTCGAGGAGGAATCCGGCAAGCTCTTCCCGGCGGCGCAGCGCGCGCGCGTCGTCGCCGACCGGCTGGTGGAAGCGGCCCGCGCCGCCGGCGCCGAACTGCTTTGCCCGTGGCGGGCGGCCACGATCGAGCACGGCGGCGCGGAATTCGTGCTGCGCTCCGACGACGGCCGCGAGACGCGCGCGGACCGGTTGATCCTCGCCACCGGCGGCAAGTCCGTGCCCAAGACCGGCAGCGACGGTCTCGGTTATCAATTCGCGCGCGAACTCGGCCACTCCCTGCTGCCGGTCTATCCCGCGCTCGTGCCGCTGAGCACCGGGGACGCGCGCTTCACGGCGCTGGCCGGCATCGCGCTGCCGGTGCGCTGGAGCGCCCGCGCCGGCGGCAAGGTGCTGGAGGAACGCACGCGCGAGCTGCTCTTCACCCACCACGGCTTCAGCGGCCCTGCGGTACTCGACGCCAGCCACTGGCACGCGCGCGAGCGCGCCGAGATCCGTGTCGCGTGGGGCGGGCTGGGCCGCGAGGAATGGGCCCGTCAGCTCGAAGCCGGCGCCGGCGGACGCCGCTCCGTCGCGGCCGCGCTCGGCGAGCGCCTGCCGGCGCGCCTCGCCGAGACTCTTTGTCAGATTGCGGGCGTGGCCGCCGGCACGCAGGTGGCGCAACTCGACCGCGCGCGCCGCGACCGTCTGCTGACGGCGCTCGCCGACTTTCCGCTGCCGGTCAGCGGCGACCGCGGCTTCGCCGTGGCGGAAGTCAGCGGCGGCGGCGTGCCGCTGGAGGAAGTGGATCCGCGCACCCTCGAGAGCCGCAAATGCCCCGGCCTCTTCCTGTGCGGCGAGATCCTCGACGTGATTGGCCGCATCGGCGGCTACAACTTCCAGTGGGCGTGGGCCACCGGGCGCCTGGCGGGCGAATCGGCGGTCAGAGAGCCTGGAGCAGGAACGGCAGGCTGATCTCGTAGCGCGCGTCGGTCTCGAAGTGGCCGCCGGGGAAGAATTCGGCGCGATGCAGAATTTTCAGCTCCTGTAGGCGCGCCACGAAGCGGCGCAAGCCCCACTGCAGGGCGAACTCGTCGAACTCGCCGGCGTCCAGATACAGCGCGCGCAAGGAACGCAGCGCGCCGGCCTCCGCCTCGTTGCGCTGCACCCGCCGCAGCGGATCGAAGGCCAGCCACTTCTCGAACACTTCCGGGCGCGGCTCCCCCGTCGCCGGATCCACCGGCAACTGACAGCCCCACGGCGAAGCCGGATCCGGCGCGTAGCAGGCGCCGAGGGCCAGCATTTCCGCCCCAGCGTGTTCGCCGAAGCCGAACTTCTCCAAGGTCGGCAGTTTGCGCAGGAACTCCACCGGCCCGCCGGCCTTGCGCCAGGCCGTGAGCGCGTCGGCGAAACCGCGCACGTGACTCATGTCGAAGCCGAGATCGCCGCAATGCGAAGCCGCCGCGGCGAAGAGGCCGGGCCGCCGCATGACGAGGTGCAGCGCGCCGAAGCCGCCGCTGGACTTGCCGGCCACCACGCGCCGCCCGGCGCCGCCGCAGCCGAGCGCCTGCTCGACCGCCGGAATCAGCTCGTCGCAGACGTAATCCTCGTAGCGGCCGGTGCCGGTGCTGTTGACGAATTGCGAGCCGCCCAGCCGCGTCTCACAAGCCGGCCACAGGTAGACCGCGGGCGGAATCCGGCCCTCGGCGGTGGCGCGCGCGATGCGCTCCGGCAGGTTCTCCTGCCAAATGCCGGGCACGTTGAGCACCTTGTGGGCGAAGCCGGTGTAGCCGAACAGCATCGCCACGAGCGGCCGGCCGGCCGCGCCGCCGCCGGGCACGAGCACCGGGTTGGCCCGGACGCTGGGGTCGCCCAGCGCGTTGCCGCGCAGCGCAGCGCTGTCCGCCTCGTGCACGGTCAGCACCGCGCCGCCCGCCAGTTCCCTCCGGTATTCCAGCCGCATGCGGAAAGGATAGGGCCGAGGCGATGAAACCTTTTCCCGGAGGCCGCTTAGGCTCCTGGATGGCACGCCCCAGCCTCGCCTCCTTGCTCCTTTTGCCCCCCGCCCTCGTCCTGCTGGCCGCACCGTCCATGCCGCAGGCTGCGCCTCAGGAGCCGGCACAGGCCGCAGCCGCGCCCGCGGCTCAGCAGGCGGTGGCCGGCGCGCTGCAATGGCTGGCCGACCACAAGGCGCCCGACGGGTCCTGGGAGCCGGACGCGTTCATGAGCCGCGACCAGTACGACAAAATGCCGCCGAGCGACGGCGCCGGCCTCGCCCAGCTCCGGGTCGGCACCACGGGCCTCGTGCTCTTAGCCTTCATCGGCGACGGTCACGGCCTGCTCGGAAGTCCTCATTCGGAGACGGTGGCGCGCGGCGCGCGGTACCTTCTCGACTCGCAACGCGAGGACGGGCTGTTCGGCGACGAGATCGGCAACGCGACGCTCTATGGTCATACGCTGGCCACGCTGGCGATCGGCGAACTCTGTTACGACTTGCAGCGCATTCCCACGCTCCGCAAGCCCTTGCAGAGCGCCGTCACGCTCTTGCTGGCCGCCCGCAACAACTACGGGGCTTGGCGGTACACGCTCAAGCCGAATGGCGACAACGACACTTCCGTCACGGGCCTGGCCGTCTGCGCGCTGCTGACCGCGGACGATTGCAAGATCACGGTCGACGAGACGGCCTTCGCCGGCGCCGAGTCCTGGTTCTCTTCCATGGAGGATCGCCGCACGGGCCGCGTCGGCTACGCCTGGGGCGACGGCGGTTGCGGACCGGGCGGGCCGACGAACCGGCCGGCCAACCGCATGGAATCGTTCCCGCCGGAGAAGTCGGAGGCGCTCACGGCGATCACGCTCTTGTGCCGCACATTCATGACCGCGGCGGAGACGCTGCCCGAGAAGCAGCGGGCCGGTCTGGCGGTGTCGGCGGAGAAGCAGATCGCCCTGATCGAAGCCAGGCCGCCGCGCTGGGATCGGGACGGGTCCGTGGACTTTTACTACTGGTACTTCGCGACGCGGGCGATGAAGCAAGCGGGCGGTCCGCGCTGGAGCGCATGGGATCGGGCAATGCAGGATGCGCTGCTGCCGAACCAGCGCCGCGACTCGGCCGACGGCCGGGACAATTTCACCGGCTCGTGGGATCCGGCGGACGTGTGGGGCGCCGAGGGCGGCCGGCTCTACAGCACCGCGATGGCCGCGCTGATTCTTGAATTAAGTTACCGCGAGCAGCCCGTTCTCGGCGCGCGCTAGCCGCCTCGGGCGGCGGGGGCGCGCTGGCATCGGACCCCCGTTCCGGGATACCCTGCAGCCATGTTGGTCCGGATCCTCGCATCGGCCGCCGCGGCGGCCTTGTTCAGCGCCGTCTTCGCCGGCTGCATCATGCCCCCGCCCGAGGAGGTTCCGGAGGGCTCGCCCTACGACTACGAACTGGGACCGGGCGAAGTCGGCCTGGTGCCGCTGCCCTTCGGCGAGCCCTGGCCGGACTTCTCCATCGGCTGGCAGATGCGCGAACAGCTCGCCGAGGCCGCCGACGCCAGCCTCAACTACCTCGGCAAGCCTTCTTCGAAGAATTTCTTTCCCTACGGCGAGTCCGGCGAGATCACGCACGAGCGGATGGTTCACTCGCTCGAGAAATTCCGCGATTTGCTCAACACCGCCACTTCGGCCGAGGATTTCCTCGCTCGCCTCAACCGCGACTTCGAGGTGTGGGTGGCGCGCGGCCGCAGCAACAGCGGCGACGTCTTCTTCACCGGCTACGGCACGCCGATCCTCGACGGCTCGAAGGAGCAGGGCGGCAACTATCAATATCCGCTCTATCTCAAGCCGGACGACCTGGAGAAGGATCCGAAAACCGGCGACATTCTCGGCCGCAAACTGTCCGACGGCACCTACGCGCCTTACTACACCGCCGCCGAACTGCGCGAGAACGGCACGCTGCAGGGCCGCGAGCTGGTGTGGTTGACGAATCCCTTTGATCCCTACATCGCGCAGGTCCAAGGCAGCGCCGTGATCCGGCTGCCGGACGGCTCGCTCTTCGAAGTGGGTTACGCGGGCAAGAACGGCCACGAATACCGCAGCGTCGGCATGATCCTGATCGAGGAAGGCAAGATCGCGAAGAAGGATCTGTCCCTGCAGAAGTTGCGCGACTACTTCGCGCAGAATCCCGGCGAAGCCGAGCGCGTGCTGCCGATGAATCCCTCCTTCGTCTTCTTCCAGGAGAGCCAAGGCGGGCCCTACGGCAGCCTTGGGCAGCCAGTCACCGCGATGCACTCGATCGCGACCGACAAGGACATCTTCCCGCGCGCCGCGCTCGCCTACGTCGAGACGCGCCTGCCGGACTTCACTTCCGACGGCCGCCTGGTGCAGCGCCCGACGCGCTTCTTCGCGCTGGATCAAGACCGCGGCGGGGCCATCCGCTCGGCGGGCCGCTGCGACGTCTACATGGGGCTCGGCGACGAGGCCATGGCGCGGGCCGGCTACGTCATGAGCCGCGGGCGCATGTACTACCTGTTCGTCAAAGAAGCCAGCTCCGGCGTCGCCAGCGCCAGCACCACCTGGGCGCCGTGAGGCGGGAACTCGATCCGGCAGCGCCAGGCGCGCATGCGGTCGAGTTTCCAGCCCAGGCCGTCGCACAGGTGCGCCGGTAGTTCCGCGTAACGCGGCATCTCGGCGAGACGCAGACCGGCGGCGTCGGCGCTCACCCGCGCCACCGATTCGGGCAGATCCAGGCGGTCCAGATCGCGCGCGCGGTCGTTGACGTCGGCCACTCCCTCGAGCGCAGTGTCGTACAGGAAGAGTTCCGGCTCCTGGCCGGGGAACAGATCCTCGTGCACGAAAAGGTCGAAGCAGAGCGCGCGGCTGGGCGTGCCGACTTCGGCGAAGACGTGATTGAGTCGCGGCGCGGAGCCGGGCGCGCGGCCGTAAGGAAGTTCCGCGCGGTTGACTTCGGCCAGCAGCAGATCGGCCGCGCTGCGCAGCCCGAAGCCGCCGCCGCCCAGCAGATAGTGCATGGTCTCGCCGACGCGCCGCGCCTCGACGGGCGCCGCCGGCGCCGAGCAGTACTCGCGCAGGCCGAAGGGATCGCCGCCGCCGCTGGCGTAGGCGGCGAAAGGCTCCGGCGTGCGCTCTGCGCCGTCACCGCGCAAGCGCCGCGTCGCGAGCTTGACGGTCGCTCCCGGCCGCAGGCGGCGCAGGCCCATCAGACCCATCAGCCACACCACGTCCACGCGGCCTGCCGCGGCGCTCGGGTGCAGAAATGCCGCCGCGAGATTGAGGTCGGCAGCGGCGCCCTTGAGTTGACTCCAGGCGCGAAAGGCGTCCTGCTTGCGCGCCTGCGCGAACTCCTCGCGCTGCAGCGGCAGCCAGGCCGCCAGCACCGCATGCAGCGCGCTGCGATCGCCGGCCTCCTCGCGGATGCAGCGCTCCAACTGCGCGACGGCCCGCTCGGCCGCGGCCAGCGCCGGGGCCGGCGCCTGCAACGCGCCCATGGAGTCCAACCAGCGGCGCAGGGGCTCGGGGCCGGGAAGTTCGTAGAGGCAGGCGATCGGGTCGCTCTGCCGGAGGGCTTTCAGCAGCCGGCTGGTGAAGACCTTGTTGGTCCCGGTGGCCGTGGCCAGAGCCTGAGGTCCTGCCGCAGCCACTGGCAGGGCGTCCAGAACCGACTGCAGGGAACGCCCTAAGTCCTGGCCCAGATCGGAGATCCGCGCACGATCCAGGCTGGGCTGCGGGCGGGTTTCCATGGGCCTCGGGGAAGGATAGTCGCTCCGCGCCGAGTTTCCCGGAAAGTTTCCTGGAAACTGGTAGACTGAACAGGACTAACCAGAAGGCCATGCTCAACCCACTCCTCCTCCTCCTCGCCGCAGCCCAAGGCTCCGGCACTTCCACGGACAATTTCGACGCCGGGCTGAATCCGAACGGCTGGAACTTCAGCTCCTTCGACGTGCTGGAGAGCAGCGGCGGCAATCCCGCCGGCTGGCTGCACGTGACCGGCCTCGACACCTATTACCCGATTCTCGAATCGGGATTCGGCGCGTCCGCGCCGTGGATCGGCGATCTGGCCGCGAACGGCGTCGTGCGCATTTCGCTCGACGCGCAGACCCTGCACACGGACTTCCCGATCGCTGGCGGCTTCTTCATGTCGCTGCTGCTGCGCGACACGAAGGGCACCTTCAATGTGGACGACGACGATTACGCCTACTTCGTCGGCGAGGAAGTGCCGCTGCCGGGCGCCGGCTGGAAGCACTTCGACTTCGACGTGCCGAGCCGCAGCGGCGTCAGCCTGCCGCCAGGCTGGACCGGCGGCTGGGCCGGCGATGGCCAGCATTTCCGCCCGGGAGTCACTTGGCAGGACGTGATCGCCAACGTGGATCGCGTCGAAATCTGGTGGAGCGACCCGTCTGCCTTCGCCATCTTCCAGATGTGGGAAGTCGGCGTGGACAATCTCGAGGTCGAGTACCAGCCCGCGCTCGCGCTGGCCGTGCCGACTCCCGGCATTGCCGGCGGCCTCAACCAGTTCCGCGCCGAGCACGCCGCGCCGGGGCAAGTCGTCGGCTTCGCCGGCTCGCTGACGGCAGCCGCCACCACCGCCTCCTGCAACGGCCGCGCCCTCGGCATCGGTCTCGCCGCGCCGCGCCTCCTGGGCCGCGCGACCGCCGACGCCAGCGGCGCCGCTGCGCTCTTGGTGATGGTGCCGCCGGGCCTCTCCGGCGTGACCGCGCACTTCCAGGCGGTCAATGCCGGCCGCTGCGAAGCTTCGGCGGTGCTGCCTTTCACCTTCCTGTAAGGGCCGGGTCGCGCGCTACGCTTAGGGCTGGGCGCCACGCGCGCCCAGCCCTTCCTCATTTCACGATGCGCACGACTCTCCTCCTTCTCGCTCCGCTGCTGACGGGCGCGCTCCTCCAGGAGCCCGCCGCCGCCGATCCCGCGCCGACTTGGCGCGGCAATTTCGTGCCGGCCCCCGCCGACGCGCTGCCGATCGAAATCTGGCCCGAGTCCTGGACCGGCGAGTGGCTGTTCCTGGAGGTCGCGGCCCACGGCGGCTACGTCCACGAAGGGCAGGTGATCGCGCGCTTCGAGTCGCGGCCGCTGGCCGAGGCGCTCGAGCGCGCCGAGCGGGAACTGGAGGCCGCGCGCGTGGACCAGCGCGCCGCCGAAGCGCGGGCCGGTCTCGAGAACGCCGCCGCCGAAGAGCAACTGGCCACGGCCGTCGCCGCCTTGGCGCGCGGCCGGCGCAATTTCCAGGGCTGGAAGGAGATCGAATTGCCCATGCGCCGCGAGCAGGCCGCGCTGCAGGATCTTTTCGCCGTGCACAACTTGGAAGATGCGGAAGACGAGTTGGAGCAGCTCGAATCCATGTACGGCGCCGACGAGCTCACCGACGCCACCGAAGAGTTGGTGCTGATGCGCAATCGCCGCAACCTGGCGCGCTCGCGCACCCAGCTGGACCTGGCGCGCCGCCAGCGCGCTTTCGCCGACGAGTACGCGCTGACGCACGAGGATCAGGAGAAAGAGGAGGCGATGAAGCGCCAGGAGGCCGGGCTCGAGCGCCTGCGCGCCAGCCTGGAGTTGGACGCGGCAGGGCGGCGCGAGCGCCTGTCCCGCAGCGCCGACGAGTTGAAGCGCAAGGAGCGCGAAGTCGAGCGCCTGCGCGGCGACCAGAAATTCGTCGAGCTCCGCGCCCCGCGCGAAGGCCTGCTGCTGCACGGCGGTCCGCAGGACTACGAGCCGGGCCGCGCCCCGCCGCGGCATGCGCGCGGCGACCGCGCCCCGACGCGCCGTCCGGTCTTCACGCTCAGCAGCGGCACACGCTACGCCGTGGTGCTGGAATTGGGAGAGAAAGACCGCGCCAAGATCGCGCCCGGCAGCACGGCGGAAGTTCGCTGCCCCAGCCTCGCCGACTTCGCGCGCACCGGCCGGCTCGAAGTGGAATCCTTCCCGCTCGCGCGCAGCGTCGCCGGCGGCGAATCGCTGTACGCGGCCACCGTCATTCTCGATGCCGAATTGCGCGGCGTCGCTCCCGGCATGAAGGCCGAGGTTCGGCTGGTCAGCCCGTGATCGCGAACCTGGTGCTGGCGCTGCTGGCGCAGGAGCCTCCCGCTCCGCAGGCGGCGGCGAATCCCTGCACGCAGGTCGGGCGCGACGAGGCTCTGCGCACCGGCACCGAGTGGCTGACGGCGCATCAGAATCCCGACGGCTCGTGGGGCAGCCACCAGTCGCCGCGGCCGATCGAGGTGTTGGCCGACGTGCCCGGCAGCCACGAGGCGTTCCGCATCGCCACCACCGGCTTGGCGGTGATGGCGCTGACGCGCAGTCCGCACCGGACTCCCGCGTCGCTGGCCGCGCGGGATCGCGGCGTGGACGCGCTGCTGGCCGGCTGGAACGTCAAACGAGCCAACGGTCTGGAGCACTACACGGTGTGGGCGCTGGGCTACGGCCTGCAGGCTTTGGCCGAGCATCTGGCCGCCGCGCCGGAGGATCCGCGCGCGCCCGCCATCCGCGAAGTCTGCGCCCGCCTGCTTGACAAATTGGCGGTCTACCAGGCGCTCGACGGC
>CAYVPL010000082.1:0-10442 GCA_964453755.1 uncultured Planctomycetales bacterium | reverse complement strand
CATCCGCGTCGCGGACATCGGCACCGGGAGTGGGGCGATCGCGATCTCGCTGGTCTTGGCGGAAACCTGGCGCACGAGCGCGGCGCCGATGTTCTCGTAGCGGTCCTCGAGCTCGATCTCCTTGGCGACGGTGACGCCGTCCTTGGTGACGAGCGGAGTGCCGAAGGACTTCTCGATGATCACGTTGCGGCCGCGGGGGCCCAGGGTGACCTTGACGGCGGCGGCGAGCTTGCGCACGCCGGCGCGGATGCGCTCGCGCGCGTCCTGATCAAATGCGATTTGTTTGGCTGCCATGGCTTGGTGTCTCCGGTGTTAGCCGATGACGCCGAGGATGTCGTCCTCGGACATGATGAGGTACTCGTCGCCGTCCCATTTGACTTCGGTGCCGGCGTAGGAGGTGAAGAGGATGCGGTCGCCCTGCTTCACGGTGAAGGGGCGGCGCTTGCCGTCTTCGAGCATGCGGCCCTCGCCGACGGCGACGATGGTGCCTTCAGCGGGCTTCTCCTTCGCGGAGTCGGGCAGGACGATGCCGCCGGCGGTTTTGGTCATGGCAGCGATGCGCTGCACGAGAACTTTGTCGCCGAGCGGGCGAATGGCGATCTTGTTGGCGGTCTTGGCCATGGAGGTGAGGCGGGATTGAGGACTGAGTTTCGGGGGAAGGAAAGGACGGGAAGGAATCGGAATCAGAACGAGCTGGAACGCCTGAAGTGCACCTGCTCGACCACGATCCGCAGCACTTCGGCCGGGATCGGCTTGCGCAGCATCGTGATCACGCCCAGTTCCAGCGCGGCCAGCTCGACGGCGCGGGTGGGATCGGCGGTCATCAGGATGCTCGGGACCGAATGGCCCATGCTGCGCAGCTGGGACAGCACTTCCAGGCCGCTGAGGCCGGGCATGTGCAGGTCCAGCAGGGACAGGTCGAAGGGGCCCTCGTCCAGGAGCCGGCGCAGAGCGTCGGACCCGGTGCTGGCGAGTTCGACCGTGCAGCCGGGGCGCTGTTGCTGCAGCAAGGCAGCGAGCGCCATCAGCGTCTCGGTCTGGTCGTCGGCGACGAGGATGCGGAAGGCCATCGGCAGGTTCCCGCTCATCTGTAGCAAGCCCTGTGCCAGCGCAGCCCTGCCGGGTTGGCAGGCCCCGGCCTCTGAGGGCCGGGCTTGCCGCGGCGCAGAGGGCTTCAAGTTGCAGACCTGACCAGCGAGGCGGCCCTAAGCACATGTGGATAAACGACTTAGGGTTATTATCCTCGGCCGAGTGGAAAAGAGAGCGAATTGTCCATATGGCGATAATGGGTAAATAAGAGCATGCGAAGTGGACAGAAGTGCCACATATGTGGAATACTGGTCCCTATGCGGGCTTCAGACTTCACCCAAGCCAAGCCAGGAGACCTGATTCCGTTGCAGGGAAAGGCGGTGGCCTTCGTGCCCTGGCCCCTACCGGCGCGGCTGGCTCCCGATCACGAGTTGATGGAGGCCGCGATGTCGGCCGCGGAGGCAGTCGCGGCAATCGACCAGCTTGCTGAGGCCATGACTGCCGAGATCATCGATCCCTACATTCTCATTTATCCGCTGCTTCAACGGGAGGCGTTCTACACCAGCATGATCGAGGGAACGTTCACAACTCCTCGCGAATTGACGCTCTTCAGCATCACGGAGCCGGAAGATGAAGCAGAGGACGGCGTCGCTCGAAGGTGGCAGGATCCGAACAACCGAGAGGTGTTCAACTACATCAGAGCTGCTCGCCATGGACTTCTGCTCCTGCGAGGCAAGAACCTTCCTGTCGCACGCAGAGTTATCACGGAAGCGCACGAGGTCCTTTTGCAGGGAGTGCGAGGAGAAGGCAAGCATCCCGGCGAATACCGAACGATTCAGAACGCGATCGGCCGCGAAGGCGTGAACTCTTACGCCGATGCGCGATACGTTCCTCCACCTCCCGCGCTCGTATCGAGTTTGATGCAGGACTTGGATCGGTACATCAACATGTCCGACAAGGATGCCGGGTATGGAATGATCGTCAGATTGGCGCACATCCATTATCAGTTCGAGGCCATCCACCCTTTCATTGACGGCAATGGACGCATCGGCAGGCTGCTCGTGACCCTGATCCTGTGCGCGAGCGGCAAGACGAGGGAACCGCTCATTCACATGAGCCCGATCCTGGCGCGGCATGATCGCAAGTATCGCGATCTCCTGCTCCGTGTGAGCACCCACGGCGAGTGGAAGCCGTGGACTATCTTCTTCCTCAATTGCATGCAGGAGGCGGCGACCGAGGCGAAGGAGCGCAGTATGGAGCTGATCAAACTGAGACGGCGCTACATCGAAATGGTGGGCAAGAAGAGGAAGTCGGCCCTACTGATTCAATTGATCGGACTGATCGTTCAGAAAGGCGGTGTAACGATGGGAACCGCAGCGAAAACACTGAATGTCTCGTTCAAATCCGCGGCGCGCCACATCCGAGATCTCGAGGCGCTTGGGATTCTGAAGGAAACGACCGGCGGGAAACGGAATCAGCAGTTCATCGCCATGGAGGTGGTCGAATGCCTGTTCCGCTGAGGAGGTCCGGTTGACCGGATTTCTGCCTGAGGCAGAACCGGAGGCCTAGTTATCTTCGTCCTCGTCTTCCTCGCCCTCGTCGCCGAAGTCGGGCCCAGCGGACTCCCATTCCTCTTCCTCGGCCAGATCGGCGTCAATTTCAGCCCGCTCGGCGCCCTCGCCCAGCAACTCCAGATCGGACCAGGCCTCCACGGCCGCCTCGAGTAGCACCAGCGGAATGATCCCCCCGCACATCGCGCAAGCCCCGGCCGCCTCCAGCGCCTCGACTGCCTCGCTGAAACTGGCCAGGCCGTAGCCGCAGTGCGGGCAGTCAATCTTCAGCCCTTCGCGCCCGATTCCGCTCACGCGCTCCCTCCACCGCGCCGGCGATTGAGATAGTGCAGCAGCGGCACCAGCAGCAGCGCATGGCTGAACTCGCCGGCGCGGATCACGCCCTCCAGATCATTCGCCGCCACCAGCACCGGCTCGATCACCTCGTCGTGATCCGGCTCGCTGGCGCCGGCCAGGCGCGCGCGGCGCACCAGGTAGGACCAGCAGCGGTTCGGCTGCAGCGCCGGGTTCGGCTCGGTGACGCAGATCAGTTCCGGCGGGTCGCCGACGTACCCGGTCTCTTCGCGCAACTCGCGCGCCGCCGCTGCCGCCGGATCTTCGCCCGGTTCGATCACGCCGCCGGGAATTTCCAAGCGCACCGCCGCGACGCCCGGGCGAAATTGTCGAATCAGCACAAGTTCGTCGTTCTCGGTCTCGGCCACGACGTTGACCCAGTCGGGCACTTCGATCACGAAAAACGAGCGCTCGCCGACGTGCGCAGGATGGGTGTAGAAATCTTCGCGCACGCCGAAGACGCGGAAATCGCCGCGGCGCAATCCGCGCTTGCGCACCCAGCGATTCACCATGACGATTGCGCGGGCCTCAGAGCGGGCTCGCGCCCTCCTCGACGGCCGCCTCGCCGCCGGCGGCGTCGCGCGCGGCCTGCAGCAGCGCATGCAGCGCGCCGGAGGCATGCAGCGCATAGAAAGCGCCGCCCAAGTATTCGGAAGCCGAAGCCTCCGGCTCCTCGTCCTCGAAGAAGCGCGTGCACGCGGCCGAAGCGCCCAGCAAGATCAGCGCCTTCGGCTCGTCCTCGTGCCAGAAGCGATCCCACTCGGTGAAGCGGGACTCGGCGCGCCGCGCGCACAACTGATGCCAGCGGCGCGCGCGCAGCGCCAGCGCCACTTTCTCGTCGAGCGCTTCGACGCGCACTTCCCACGAGGGATCGTGCCCCATCTCCAGCCAGGACATGCCGAGGAAGATGCGCAGCAGCCCGTCGCGGTCCGTCCACTTCAGGCCGTACTCCAGCACGCCGTCGCCGGGCTGCGCGCGCTCGCGCACGAAAGCCGAATCGCCGGGCAGGCTGAACTCCGCCAGCGCGCGATCCATCACCGCCTGCACCTTGCGGAAGAACATCGGCAGGCGCACGACCGCCACCAGATCCTCGAGCAGAATGGGCTCGAGGCGTTCGATGCCGGGTTCCGGCGGGGGGGGCGTCTCGCCCGGCAGCGGCGTGGCCGGTTCGATCAAGCGCCGGATTGTACGCCCCGCCTGCGCGGGTCCCGGCGCGCTACGAGTGGGCGATCAAACTGGCGACGAATCCGGTCTGCTCGAGGCCCGCGTCGAGACTGGCCAGCATCACTTGCGTCGCCTCATCGCGTCGGCCCAGTTCGTGCAGCGCGAGCACCAGCTCCGCCACCGTCACGCCGTCGGCGGGCTCCAGATGCCAGGCGCGCTTCAGGTAATCCACCGCGCCGGCGGGGTCGCCGATCGCCCGCAGGAGACGGCCAAGCTCGCGCGCGATCTCCGGCCGCTCCGGCTCCTGACGGAAGGCCTCCAGCAGCAGATCGGCGGCCACGCCAAAACGGCCCTCGCCGTGGCAGATGCGCGCCTCCTGAATCAGATGCTCGGTGCCCATGGGTATGCACCCTTATCGTCCGCGGCGGGGGCCGCCCTTGAGCGCCGCGCGTGAATGCCGTGAAAAGCATCAGGGCCGGGCCCCGCGAGGAGCCCGGCCCTGATCGGGATGACGCCGCTCTAGGGGATGACGAGCGTGATCATGTTCGAGTCGTAGGTGACGCCGCCGCTGTCGACTTGCGTCTCCATGTACACCGTGCGACCGGCGCCGCCCGCCGGCACCACGCGGTTCACCGAAGCCGCGCCGAGCACGTTGGTCGTGCCCGCGGCCACCGTTCCCGCCGGCGGACCGATGTCAAACGGCTGGCCGTTGATCACCGTGCCGGTCTTCGTGAAGGCGTAGTGGATGATGTACGGCGAGCTCACGGGCGCGCCGCTGATGCCCAGCGTGAAGGTCGAGCCGACCGGCGGGGTCGTCGAGCTGGTGGTCAGCACCACCGTGTCGGTGATCGGGCCGCCAGCCGCGTCGAAGGGATGCCCTTCCGACACGGACCAAGCCAGATCGTGCAGCTCGTCCTTGACGTGGATCGAACCCGGCAGGAAACCGCCGCTGCCCGGCAGGTTGAAGGTCAACTTGGTGCCGCCGTTGGTGCTCGGCACGCCGTTGATCTTCAGCGCTTCGCCGCCGGTTTGGCCGGCGTCGATGATGTCGCTGTCCAGCCAGATGCGGTTGGCGGTGCTGAAGTTGCCGCCGATGATCACGACTTGGCCACCCGGAATGAAGGATCCGGTGACGCTGTCAATCCACGGCATCGGGTTCGCCGCCAGCAACCCGTAGTTGGCCTGGGTGCCGAGTTTGTCGTCCGACTCGATCGAACGCGTCACTTGGCCGGTGCCGCTGATCGAGGGGTACATGGTGGCGCTGCCGACGTTCGAGTGCCCGAGACCCAGCGCGTGGCCGAGTTCGTGGCAGGCGACGCCCTGCAGGTCAATGCCCGTCGACACGCTGCCCGGACCGTCCTGCCAGGACCAGCTGGAGTAGTAACGGATGCGCCAACCGTCGTTGATCGGCGTTTCGGTGTAGGCGAGGACGCCGCCCGAGGAACCGCCGATTTCCGAGTGGATGTTGTCGTTGCCGCCGCCGATGCCGCTGGCGTTGCCGTTCCAGAAGAAGTTGAAGTTGGCGCCGCCATCGCCCAGTTGGGTCTGGGTCGTGTCGCCGGAGCCGTCGCCGAAGGGCCGCGCGCCCCACTCGGCGCCAGCTTTCCAGATCGCCAGTTCAGCGCCGTCGTAGCCGGGCATGTTGGCGATCGTGGCGGTGTTGTTGTTCGCGCCGGAGGCCGTGAAGTTGTTGTACAGACGATGGTCCCGCTGGCCGGGCCCCAGTTTCTGACCGAGCAGCGAGTAGCCGACGGCCGAGTTGGGAAGCACCATCAGAGCCGAGCCCGAAAGGACCAGGCCGCCAACCATGAAGCGGATGAGATTTTTCATTACTTGTTCCCCGCTTCCTTGGCGATGGCGATTTTGAGGTCCGCGAGGCGGACGTTCTGATCAATGGCGAATCCTTCGCCCTTGCCCAGCAGCACCGGGCCGTTCTTCGAGGCGACTTCGCGGAAGATGCCGCCCATCGCGGCGTAGACGCAGCGCTCGATGTCCGGACCCCAGCCTTCGACCGGGCCGCTGAACACCAGCACCGAATTGCCGACGCGGTACTCCGACGGCGCGGGCATCGAGGTGACCATCATGCTGTCGCCCTGATGCGTGCCGCCGAGGAAGGCGGCTTCCATCGTGCGCGCCTGGCCGGTGTAGAGATCCGTGCCCTCGACGGTCAGGATCGTGAAGATGAGCCGGTCGTCGCCGGGCGGCGTGTAACGGACGGTGCGCACGTCAGTGATCGTGCCGCGCACCGCTGCGTCCGTTTTTGCCACCATTTGGGCGAGAGTCAGCTCTTCGATGCAAGCGCGGCCCACCTGGACCATGGCCAGGCTGGCGACACCCGCGATCAGAAGGTGCTTGAGTTTCATGGGATTTCGGGTCGTTGAGGACGTGAGGTTCGAGAGGGGGTGGCCCGCCGGGCGGAATGGATCCGCATGGCACAAGCTGACCGTGGGACAGAAGCACCCATCCCACGGTTCCCCATTTGTACCCTATAAGACATTCCTGGACGGCCGAATCTCCCGGCAATCTGTTTTCCTAATGAAATCAAATTTTGGGACCTGGATCCGGGCAGCGCGACCGGGGCCGCCCTAGGCTTTCGCCCCATGACCGACCGACTGCAGCCGCCTTGGCCCCCGGTGCGGCGGGTGGAGAACCCGCTCGCCCTGGACGAGGCCATCGCCTGCTGGAGCAAGGCGCCTTCCCTGGGTGTGGACACGGAAGCGAACTCCTTCCACGCCTACCGCGAGCGCCTCTGCCTCCTGCAGGTGGCCGACGGCACCGACGACTGGCTGGTGGATCCGATCGCGCTCGGCGGCGAACTGCGCCGCATCGCGCCGCTCTTCGCCGACCCGGCGCTCCCGAAGATTTTTCACGCCGCCGAGTACGACCTCATGCTGCTGCGCAAGGAGCTCGGCATCGAGATGCGCGGCCTCTTTGACACGCAGGTGGCCATCACGCTGCTGAAGCGCAAGCAGACCGGACTGGCGGCGGTGCTGCAGGAAATTTACGGCCTCACGGTGTCGAAAAAGGAGCAGCGCTCGGACTGGGGGCGCCGTCCTCTCACACCCGATCAAATGGATTACGCGCGGGCAGACGTGCACTTTCTGCCCGATCTGCACGAACGCCTCAAGCGCGATCTGGAGGCCGAGGGCGTCGCCCGCCACGCTTATCACGAATTCGCGCGCCTCGAGCGCGAGGTGCTGATTCCGCGCCCGCCGGACCCGCTGCGTTGGCGCAAGATGAAGGGCGCGCGCTCCCTGGATCCGGAAGGCATGGCGCGCCTCGAGGCGCTCTTCCACTGGCGTGAGAGCACGGCCGAATCCCGCGACGTCCCGCCCTTCCGCGTGCTCGGCAACGAGGCCTTGCTGGAACTCGCGGCGCGGCCGCCGCGCGACGCGAAGGATCTGGCCAGCGTGAACGGCGTCGGCTGGAATCTGGCGCGCAAGATCGGCCCGGAATTGATGGAGCTCCTCGAGGGCGCGCGCGGCCGCCGCGTCGAAACCGAGGCCCTGCCCCGCCTGTCCTCGGCGGACCGCCGGCGCCAGCAGGTCGAGCGCGACAACCTGGAGGCGCTGCGGATGTGGCGCAAGGAGCGCGCCATCGCCCTGGACCTGCCCAGCGAGCGGCTTTTGCACCGCCGGCAGCTCGAAGACATCGCCCGGGCCCTGCCCCGGACCAGCGAGGAGCTGCAGAAGGTCCTCGCCCTGAACGAGTGGCAGCGAGAATTCCTCGAAGCCTCCCTTCTGCAGGCCTTACAATCACTGCCGGATCCGGGCGCCTCCGCCCCTCCTCATCAACCATGAAAAACCTCCTCCTCGTCCTTTCCATCGCCTTCCTCGGCGCCTGCTCCAACTACACCACCGGCACCGCGCGCCACCAGTGCTGCGCCGACGCCATGGCGAACGGCAAGCAGTGCTGCGAGACCAAGGCCACCACGGACGCCAAGTCCATGTCCGCGGGCGCGGCCGGCGCCACGAAAGAGTGCAGCGCCGCTGCCTCCTCCTGCGAGAGCGCCGCTGCGGCCTCCTGCTCCGAGAAGAGCGCGATGTCCTGCTGCGACGAAGCCAAGGCCGCCTCGAAAGAGTGCGCCGACTGCGTCAAGCCGTAGTTTCGCGGAAAGATCCGCTCACGGAGGGCTACTTGGACCGGAGACGGTTCAAGTAGCCACGCCATGAAAAAATTCGCCCTCGCTCTCGGCCTTCTCGCCTTCAGCTCGCTCGGTTCCTCCTGCGTGATCGCAGTCGGCGTTCCGCACGATGATGAGTGCTGGGAATGCGCCGACGAAGTTTGCCCCACCTGCGGCGTCGCCCCGGTGTGCGAGGACTGCGAGAAGCAGAAGTCCTTGTCCGGCAAGTAGCCCGGATCGGTTAGCCGGCGGCGCAGGCCGCCAATCCGCGCTCCAGGAATGCGCGGTCCAGTCCGCGGCCGATGAAGACGATTTCGTTGAGTCGCGTTTCGTCCGCGCGCCACGGCGGCCCGGCCTCGACGGTGTACAAGTCGTACACGCCTTGCAGCACGCCGCGGTAGGGGCGATCCGCCAGATTGAGGAAGCCTTTGAAGCGGATCAGGCGCGGTCCCATCAGTTTCACCGCGCCGCTCAGCCACAGCTGCGCCTTGAGTTCGTCCAGCAGCAGCGGGCTGCGGAGCGCCACCGAGCCGATGCCGTCCACGTCGTGCTCGGCGTGCTCGTGCGCCGCGGGCAGATCGCGCCCGCCGGCGGCCGGCCGGTGTCGCAAGATTTCGTCCAGCGGAATTTCGCCGCGCACCGCTTCGAGCAGCGGCGCGGCCGGATTCATCGTCGCCAGGCGCTCGCGTAACTTCGCGCGCGCGGCGGCGTCTACCAAGTCGGCCTTGTTCAGCACGAGCAGGTCGGCCAGGGCAATCTGCTCCTGCGCGGCGTGCTCGGCCAGGGCGGCATCGGCATGCGCGGCGTCCACCAGAGTCAGTACGCACTCCACGACGTAGGCGGCGGACACGCCGGCCTCCACGAGGAAAGTGCGCAGCAGCGGCGCCGGCTCGGCCAAGCCGGTGGTTTCGATCAGGATGCGGTCGAACCGGGGCCGGCGGAAAAAGGGCGGGCGGCGGCGGCGCAGCCGCGCCAAGGCTTCCACGAGATCGCCGCGCACGGTGCAGCAGACGCAGCCGTTCGCCAGTTCGACCATGCGCTCGTCGCTGCGCAGGACCAGGCGGTGATCGATCGAGATCGCGCCGAATTCGTTGACCAGCACCGCCCAGCGCAGATCGCGCGGCTCGCGCAGCACGCGGTTCAGCAGCGTCGTCTTGCCGGCGCCGAGCCAGCCGGTGACGATCGTGACGGGCAGGCGGGGATCGCCGGGCGGCAAGGCGGCCCAGCCTACAATCAGCCGCGCATGCCCGGCCCGCTCTTCGCGCATCTCTTCGACGCGGAGCCGCCCGCCGCGCCGCCCACGCCGGGCAGCGGGCTCTACGCGCGGGTGGCGCTCGACGCGCCGGTGCGCCGCGAATTTTCCTACCGCGTGCCGAAGGTTTTTGCCGAGTTGCAGCCGGGCTGCCGCGTGCGCGTGCCCTTCGGCCCGCGCGAGCGCCTGGGCGTGGTGATCGGGGTGGATGCAGCGCCGCCGGAGGGCGTGGCGCCGGCGCGACTGAAGGAACTGCGCGCGCTGCTGGATCCGCAGCCGCTGCTGACGCCTTCCTTGCTGCGCTTGGCGAGGCGGATCGCCGACACGTGCTACTGCTCTTGGGGCCAGGCGCTGGCGGCGATGCTGCCGGCGGCGCTGCGCAAGGACCGCGAGCGGCGCGCGATACCGGTGGTCGAAGCCTGCGGCGAACCGGATGCGAAGTTGCTGGAGGACTTGGAGAAGAAGTCGCCCAAGCAGGCGCGCGCGTTCGCCTATCTGCAGCGCGCGGGCGGGCCGATCGAGGTGCGCGAATTTCTCAACCGCACCGGACTGTCGCGCTCGCCGCTGGAGTCGCTGGCGCGGCGCGGTCTCGCGCGCTTCGGACGGCGCACCGAGGTGTTGGACCCCTTCGCCGGAGTGGCGGCCATTCCGGTGGCGGCGCACGCGCTCAACGCCGAGCAAGCGGCGGCTTGTCAGGAGATCATCGCGGCGCTGGACGCGCGCGCGCACCGCGACTTCCTGCTCTTCGGCATCACCGGTTCCGGCAAGACCGAGGTCTATCTCAACGCGCTCGACCGCTGCCTGGCGCAGAATCGTGGCGCCATCATCCTGGTGCCGGAAATTGCGCTGACGCCGCAGACCGTGGCGCGCTTCCGCGGCCGCGGCGGCGAAGTGGCCGTGCTGCACTCCGGCCTGACCGACGCCGAGCGCCACGATCAGTGGCAGGCTCTGCGCAACGGAAGATTGCGCG
>CAYVPL010000081.1:0-10471 GCA_964453755.1 uncultured Planctomycetales bacterium | reverse complement strand
CTCACGTCAACGCGGGCGTGCTCAAGGTCAAACTGGCGATGGCGCTCATCGGCATCTCCTCCATTCACCTGCTCAAGACCTTCATCGGCGCCGAGTCGAAGAGCGAGAAAGAGTTGATGTGGCAGGTGGCGATCCACCTGACTTTCGTGCTGTCGGCCGTGGCGCTGGCCGCGATCGACCGCATCGCCTACAGCCCCGCCAAGCCCGAACCGGCGCCGCATTAGGCGGCCGGTATCAAGACCTCACAGCGCCACCCACGCGCGCCGCTCGGCCGCGGCGATCACCGCCTCGATGAAGGCGACGCCGCGCGCGCCGTCTGCGGCGGTGGGGAATGCGTCCGCCAGATCTTGCTCGCCGCGAATGGCGCGCGCAAAGGCGCGGTACACGTTGGCGAACGCTTCCAAATAGCCCTCGGGGTGCCCGGGCGGGATGCGCGTCAGCGCGCGCGCGCCGGCGCCGGTCCAGCCGTTGCCGGGGCGGCGCAGCTCCGGCGCGCGATCCTTCCAGTAGACCTGCAGATCGTTGGGGCGCTCCTGGTCCCACTCGAAGCCGCCGAGCGTGCCGAAGGCGCGCAGGCGCAGGCCGTTTTCGCGGCCGACGCAGACCTGGCTGCAGGCCAGGCTGCCGGTGGCGCCGTTTGACATTTCCAGGAGCGCCATGGCGTCGTCGTCCACGCGGCGGCCGGGCACGAAGGAAGTGGTCTGGCCGAACAGGCGCGCGACGCGCAGGCCGGTCACGTGCTCGAGCAGGTTGAAGGCGTGCGTGCCGATGTCCCCGAGGCTGCCGCCGGGGCCGCTCTTGGCCGGATCCACGCGCCAGGCGGCCTGCTTCTGGCCGGATTGCTCCAGCGGATCCGCCAGCCAGCCTTGCAGATACTCGGCGTAGACCTTGCGGATTTCGCCGAACGCGCCGGAGCGGATCAAATCCCGCGCCTCGCGGATCATCGGGTAGCCCGTGTAGTTGTGCGTCAGCGCGAAGATCTTGCCGCTCTTCCGGGCCGCCGCGACGATGCGCGCGGCGGTGGCCGAGTCCGTGGTCAGCGGCTTGTCGCAGATGACGTGGAAGCCGCGCTCGAGAAAGGCGATCGCGGGACCCGCATGCACGTGGTTGGGCGTGACGATGCTGACCGCGTCGATGCGCCGATCGGCGGGCAGCGCGGTCTCCTGAGCGGCCATTTCCTCCCAGCTGCCGTAGACGCGCGCGGGATCGAGGCCGAGTTCGCGGCCGGATTGCGCGCTCTTGGCGGGATCGCTGCTGAAGGCGCCGGCGGTGAGCGCAAACTCGCGGTCCATCTCGGCGCACAGCCGGTGCACCGCGCCGATGAACGCGCCCGGCCCCCCCCCCACCATGCCCAGCCGCAGCCGCGTCCGGGCGCCCGCACTCGCTTCAGATCCGTGCACCATTGCCGAATCCTAGCGCGGCGAGCTTGTGCCGCTACCGCGGCGCGGACGCGCCGTGCGCGGGCTGCTGCCCGTCCGCCAGTTCGTGCACAAGCACGAGCAGCAGGATGGCTGGGGCCGCGACTTCGAAGAAATCCACGGCGTATTCGGGACCCGTCATCAGTCCGGCTGCGAGCATTGCGAACCAGGCAAGCACTCCGGCCTGACGGAACCAGGAATCGGCGCGCTGCCATAGACAGGCCGCCACCATGCCTGCCGAGGCCAGCCAGCCGATGGACACGATCGTCTGCAGATGGAGTGCGCGGAAGGCATCCATTTCCAGCCAGCCTTTCACCCAGATTCCGTAGTAGATGGCAAGGCACCAGAAGAAGACGGTGACACCGGCAAGGCTACGGCGCTCGCGGCGCAACGCCGGCGCCAGCGCGCGGCGCAGCAGCGAGCTTGCGCATGCGCACAGAATGGCCAGCGCGCTGGGATACCAGTTCTCAGGTTTGCCCTTGTCGGCCTCGATGCTGGTGAATCCCGTGGCCTCGATCACCCACCACGAAATTGTCAGCGCGCCGAACAGGCCGGCCAAGAGTTGGATCAGGCAGGCCAACGGCACCCGGAGGGGCTCCGAGACGGACGAGGCAGCGCCAGCAGGCTGCGAGGCATCTGGCCTCGCGCGCATCAGATAGGCGCAACCGGCGGATAGGAAACACAGCGCGCCGAACAGTTCGGCGCCCTCCTCGACGTGGAGGCTCAAATCGTGATCCTGCCACGAGTCTTTGCTGAAGGTGGTGGCCAACAAGCGCATCTGCGTGCGCTCCAGGATGGGATTCATGGCGTAGCAGACGACGCCCAAGAGCAATAGAACCAAGGCCCAAGGCGCACGCCGAACGCGTACGAAGCCGAAGGCCGCCATGAAGATTGCAACGGCCGCGATCGGCACAGCCAGGACGCGGCTCCAGCCCGCGGCTTCCGCGCCGTGCAAATTCAGACTCGGCAGCATGCCGAGACGCTCGTGGATGGAGCCGACTTCGTCAGCCGAGAGCAGAAGCAGGACGCCGCTGAGCAGCAGCCAGCCAAAACTGATCGGGTTCCTCGTGGCCGCGGTTCTGCGATCGACCGCGAAGCAGAACAGCGTCATCACCGACGCGAAGAGCAGCAGTGTCGATGAGTACCACGTGACGAGCACGTTCTCCGCGGCGAGGTGAAATTGAACGAGCAGATACTTGACGCCGCCTCCGGCTTCCCATTCGCCGGCCAGGCTCACGCGATAGTAGTGGGTGAACGCCCATGAGGCGGCGATGATCAGCGCGTTGATCGCGGCCAAGAGCCAAAGGCGACGCAGCATCCACCGCCGGGAGAGCGGAAAGTGGATGTCAGAATTGGACACTGACGGATCAGATGAGGTCACGCGGGAGCTGCTGCGCAGCAGACTTTATCGGCAATCGAGGCCGCGTGGATGAAGCCGGCTCAAGCGCGCCGCGGCGCTGCGAGTACCTGGCTCAGACAGCCTGCGGGCGGCGCCGTCCGAAGATCAGCGAAATCACGAACAGCACCAGGAACAGGAAAAAGAGCACCTTCGCGATGCCCACGAGCGCGTCGGAGATTCCGAAGAAGCCGAAGAAGCCCGCGATGATCGCGAGGATGAAGAAGGCGAGCGACCAGGAGAGCATGGCCTACTGCCCCGGCTCGTTGGCGGCGCGCGCGATCGCGTCGCGCAGGTTCACGTAGAGGGCGATCGTCTCGTCACGCGCCCTTTCCCACGTATCCGCCGTGGCGGCAGCGAGCGATTCGATCTGGGCGCTCAGCGCATCCCGCTTCTCGGCGAGTTCGGCGTTGATGGCCGCTCATTGATCGCCGGCGCGGGCCACGAGCGGCTCCATCTTCCGCTCGAGATGTTCGAGCCGCGCGCTCAGAGCGGCGCGGAAGTCAGCGCTCTTCTCGATCGAAGAGCGACAGATTTCCTCCCAGGAGCTGACATCTGCCGCAGGCAGCGATGGCTGGGAATTCTGGGCCTGCTGCTCCTTGTAGACAGCCTCGACGCCCGCGTCGTCCGTCTTGTCGAGCAGCAGGGCAGCGCCAGAGCCAAGCCCGTAGGTCCAAGGTGCGCGACGCGCATTCGAGCCTTCGATATCTCGTCAGCGCACCCGCAGGCGGACTTCCAACTCCGCGCCGGGGGTGGGGACTTCTTCCCACGTGATCGGCGTGTAATGCGGCGAGGAACTGGAGGGATCGTGGAGATAAGCGGCGGCGGGCCGGCCGAGGCTCAGGGCGCTGGACGCGATCGGCAGGGGCACCGCGCGGCCGTTGACGTGCTCGAGAATCTCGTCCAGCGCCCCCTTGCGGTTGACGTAGCAGCGGCGCAGGAAGCCGGGGCCGAGCACGGGCACCGGCATCGTGTCGTTGAGCGCTGAATTGACGAAATTGTCACGGAGAGTCCACGGCACGCGCGCCATGACGCCGGGACCGTACTGCCATTGCTCGTAAGTCACGTCCCCGTCGGCTTGGATGATGGCGCGGTTGAACGCGATGCTCACGACTTCGAGACCGCCGGGATGCTGCGGATCGCTGGCGAGGTTTGGCCGGCGCCGGGACATGTTGCTGGCGGCGCTGCCGAAAGTCCGCTGTCCGCCGGGGAGGATTGTCCAGAGCCCCTGAGCGTCGCGCTCCCAGAATTGAAGTTGGACGCGACCTTCGAGTAAGGAACCTGCGACTCCCAACTGCTCCTCGTAACTCAACCAGAAGCGTCCGGGATGCGCGCCGGGCGCGAGGTCCGGCAGGATCAGGCCGGGCGACGTGACCGGATCGTTGGGCCCGTCGAACTCCGCGCCCGTGACGAGCAATTGCGGCGCCTGCCGTGAAATCTGCGCGTTGGCGTCGAGCGTGCAGGCGGCGACGCGCAGGTCGAAGCGGCGGACGAAGGGCGTGAGATGGTGAAAGGACGTCTGGTGCGGATAGACGACGGCGGCGGTGCGGGTGCCGGGGCCGTTCAGATCGCCGAGGTACACGGCGTCGGCCACGCCGCTGCACTCGCGCACGTGAAGGCTGGAGAGCGCCGTGTGGCGATCGAGTTCGATGCCGAGCCCGGGCGTGCTGCCGGCGAGAACGGTGAAGCCCGCGCCGGCGCGCAGGATCCAGGCGCCTTCGATGATCGCGGGCTCCAGTTCGTCGAAGCTGCGGTCGTCGTGCCGGGTCCAGGTCACGAAGAAGCCGTCGCCGGCCGCGATCACGTCCGGGCGCTCGCACTTGATGCGCGGTTGCTGCAGATCCGGATCGAGGTAGACGCTGCCGAGGAGCTCCGTGGCGACGTGCGTCCAGGTTTCCGGCTGGCCGCCTTCGTAGCGGAAGAGCGCGACCTCGACCTGCTTGAGGCCGGAGGCGAATCCGGGCGGCGCTTCGTCCGCGCGGTCCGTGTGATAGGCGACGCAGACGTCCTTCGTCGCGCTGATCGCCACCGTCGCGTGATCTGCCTTCCGCCCGATCTCCCCCCAATCCACCCCATCCTGATCCACCCCGCTCTTCAGCGGAACGCTGAAACTGACGTCACGCGTCACGACGCCCTGCGCCAGGAGGAGAAGGAGGAATACGGAGTCGCACACCGTTGTAAGGATTCTAGCGCCGAAAGTGCCGCACACCCGTTACCTGGATGGCGTCGGCGCGTCAGCCCGGCATGCCCCGCAGGCCCAGGATGGACGAGCCAGGAAGCTGGCATCACGTGGTGAATCGGAGCGTCGCCAAACGCCCCTTGTTCGAGACCAGGTCGGATTTTCGGCATTTCCTCGCCTGGCTGGCCCGTCAGGTGCGAAAGCGCCGGCTGGAGATTCACTCCTACTGTCTGATGACCACGCACTTCCACATGCTGGTCCGGAGCCCTTCCGGACAAATGTCCGAGGCCCTGCGCCGCGCCCAGAATGAACACTCGCGGCGCTTCAACCGGCTGCGCAGGCGCGACGGTCCCTTGATCCGGGGCCGGTTTTTCTCGCGGCGGGTGGACACGGACGAGTATCGGTGCGCGGTGGTGCGCTACATCGACGCCAATCCGGTGCGGGCTGGCATTGCGCGCGCCGCGGGCGAATACGAGTTCGGCAGCGCTGCGGCGTATCTGCGCGCGAAGGGGCCGCCGTGGCTGACGCGGAGTTGGATCGAGGCGACGGCCTGCGCGGTCAGCGGCAGCGCGCGCTTCGACGCGGCGGCTTATCGGACTGCGTTCGACCCCGGCGTCGGCGCAAGCTTCGACGCATTGCACGAACTTGTGGAATCGCGGATGCGGGCGCGCGTTCGGACCACTGCACGTGAGAACCTCGTCGCGGCCGCTCCGGCTCACGCCCGAAGTTGGATGCGGTGGAAATCCCGCCTCGCCGACGGCCTCGAGCCGGGCATGCCGATCTGCACTCCAGAGGGTCTGCGCCGCGCGCTCGCGGCCAATTGCGCGCAGCACGGCGCCTGGATGGTGGAGGACGGCAGGAGCGTTCGGCGCGGCCAGGAGTTGGCAAGATTCGGCCTGCTGCACGAACTGTGCGGGCGCTCCTGGATGGAAATTGCGAAGATGGAGAGCGTGTCGAAATCGCAGGCGATGCATCTGGGTCAACTGCATCAGAGAATGTTCCAGAACGACGCCGTTTATGCCGCGCGGGTCTATGACGTCGGCCGCGCGGCGGTGCTGCTGACACAGCCCCCAGCCGGCACGGATAGGGAGGCACTCAAGCCAGACGGAAGCCGCGCTTCAGTGCGGCACGATCGATCATGAAAATCGTACGACGGTGTGCGACTCCGTATTCTTCCTCTTCAAATCCCCAGGATCTTGCGATTCGCTTTCTTGTCCGGTCCGGCGGCGGCGAAATCGTCGAAGGTGGTCTTGGCGGCGGGGATGATGTGGCGCTTGATGAATTCGGCGCCTTCGCGCGCGCCGACGACGTTGTCCTTGTAGGCGCATTCCCACTCGAGGATGGCCCAGCCGGGATAGTCGTACTTGGCGAGCAGCGTGAAGATGGCCTTGAAGTCGATCTGCCCGTCGCCCAGCGAGCGGAATCGGCCGGCGCGCTCGCCCCACGGCAGGAAGCCGCCGTACACGCCGACGCGGCCGTCAGGCCGGAATTCCGCATCCTTGACGTGGAACATCTTGATGCGGTCGTGATAACGATGAATGAAATCCAGGTAATCGAGCTGCTGCAGCACGAAGTGGCTGGGGTCGTAGAGGATGTTCGCGCGCTTGTGCCCGCCGACCGCATCCAGGAACCGCTCCCAGGTGGCGCCGTCGTGCAAATCCTCGCCGGGGTGGATCTCGTAGCAGAGGTTCACGCCGCACTCCTCCGCATGATCGAGAATCGGCTTCCAGCGCTTGGCCAATTCCGCGAAGCCCTCCTCCACCAATCCCGCCGGCCGCGGCGGCCAGGGATACAAAAAGGGCCACAGCAGCGCGCCGCTGAAGGTCACGGTCGCGGGCAGGCCCAGATGCTTCGAAGCCGTCAGCGACTTCTTGACCTGATCCACCGCCCACTTCTGCCGCGCCGCCGGATTGCCGCGCACCTTCTCCGGGGCGAACCCGTCGAACATCGCGTCGTAGGCCGGATGCACCGCCACCAACTGGCCCTGCAAGTGAGTTGACAATTCGCTGGGCACGAGCCCGTGCGCCTTCAACTTGCCCTTCCACTCGTCACAGTAAGCCTTCGACTTCGCGGCCTTGTCCAGGTCGATGCAACGCGGATCCCAGGTGGGAATCTGCAGGCCGACGAAGCCCAGGCTGGCGGCCCATTTGGCGATCGCGTCCAGGGAATCGAAAGGAGCCGAGTCGCCCATGTACTGGGCGAGAAAGATGCCGGGGCCTTGGATCGTGCGCATGGGGAGCGTTTTATACCCTCCCCATGCGCGTCCAATCCGGCACGCCGGCTAGTACTGCGGGCGCGCCGCGCCGCCGCTGCGCGCGCCGGAACGCGGCGTCGCGGGAGCGGCCGGCGGAGCGGGCGGAGCCGGAGGCGGCGGGGTGGCCGACTCGAGCCATTGCGCCGCGGCGGCGGCGTGAGCCTCTTGCGCCGCCGCGCCGGCAGCCTGTTGCGCGGCTTCGGCGCGCACTTGCGCGGTGCGCTCCGCCTCGGCCGCGGCCTGCGCATGATGGCGCTGCCAAGCGCCGCCCTGCGCCGGCGCGCCCGGCGCCGCGGCGGGACCCGTGTGAGGCATCGGCTGCCCCGGCGTGGCCGGCACCCACTGCCAGGATCCCTGCGGTGCGCTCGGTCCCGCGCCCGGACCGCTGCCAAACCCGGGCGCGCCCGGCATCGGTGTCGAAGGAGCGGCTCCTTGGAAGTGATAGATCTCCGGCTGACCCGAGGACGGTGCCGGCACGTGGTAGAAGCCTTGCTGCTGGCCGCCGCCTTGCGGTCCTTGGAAGAAGTAGGCGCCCGATCCCGGCTGGCCTTGGATCGCCGGAGCCGCCCTGCCTCCGCCGAAGGGATCAGCCGAGCCGAAGGGATCAGCCGACCGCGGCCGTGCCATTTCGGCGCGCAGAGCGCCGACCTCGGCGCGCAGCGCTTGCAGTTCGTGGCGGATTTCGCGGAGGGTGGCGTGGACGTCGTCCTGCTGGGGCGGCATCGTGTCGACGTAGACGAGGCTCTGCAGTTCCTGCAGGCTTTCCAGCTGCGCCAACTCGACGAAGTCCGCCGTCTCGGCCGTGAGATCCGGCTGGAACCGCGTGCCGACCACCGGCATTTCGACGAGCATCGGAACCTCGCGCTGGCCCTCCATGAGGCTGCCGGCTTGCGCCGTGAGGGCGCGAGCCACGGCTTCGTCGCCGGCGGCGCGGCGCTGCTCGGCCAGGCGCAGCAGTTCGTGGGCCACGCGCTGGTTGTCGGGTGAGGGAGCGGATTGCGCCGCGAAGGAGGCGCCGGACAATGCTCCGGCGCAGATCAGAGGAAGGAGAAGTTTCATCGGGCGTGAGCGGTGTTGGAGTTGCGCGGCAATTCGCGCGCGAGATCGGCCGCGAGCGAACGCAGCGCGGCGAGACGTTCTTGAAGATCGAGCAGACGCTCGCCGAAGGCGGGCCCTGCGGACTGCGGCTCGCGGGCCGCGGTGGATTCCCATTCGGCGCGCGTGGCGGCCAGTTCCCCTTCGAGCCAGCGCATCTGCTCCTGAATCAGCTGCAGTTCCGACTGGGCGGTGACCGGGCCGGCGGACGGCGCGCGATCCGGCCAGGGCGCATGGCCGTTCACTTGACAACTGACGCTGGGAAGCAGCGCGGCCAGGCCCAGCACACCGGCGGCGATGCCGGCGCGGAGCCGCCGCGAAGGCCGATCCTCGCCCGGACGCTCGGGGTCGAGCAGGCGCGCCACGCGGGAGCGCAGCGGCGAATCCGGCCGCGCCATGCACGCGGCGGCGTGAGTGCGGTTCCCGGGCGCAATCCAGCGGGCGACTTCGACCAGGCACTCGGCGAGCGCCACCGGGTTGCCGGTGCGGCGCGCCGACCAGGCGTCGCACAGTTCCTCGGCGGCGTCGTGGGCGCCGCGCCGCGCGAGAATCAGGAGAGGTTGGAAGAAAAAGACGCGGCGCGCGAGATCGAAGCCGGTCAGCCAGAGCGGGTCGCGGCGCAGCACGTGGCAGAGTTCGTGGCCCACGAGCGCGCTCTGCTGCGCGGCGTCCAATTCGCGCACCGCGCGGTCCGGCACGCAGATTTCCGGGCGCGCGAGGCCGAGCGCGATCGGCACGTCGAGCGCGGCGCTGGTCGTGAGGCGAACGCGCGGCGCGCGGCCGCCGAGGGGGCGCAGCAGGCGCTCGAGCGCCCGGCGCGCCGCGCCTTCGCCCAGGAGGGCGCGGCCGCGCAGGTTGCGGCGCAGGCGCAGGCTGCCGCGCAGGAGGCCGGCCAGGGCCAGCAGCGCGCCGGCGGCCCAGATGCCGAGCAGCAGCGCGGTCCAGGGAATCGTGAAGGGCGCGGCGGGCGCCGGCGACTGCTGCGGCGCTGCCGCAGGTCCGGCGCCGGCGAGAACCGCCGGCTCCGGCGCGGCGGCGGGCCCGATCGGCGCAACCTCGGCGGCGAAGGGATCGGACGCCGGTGCCGACGGCTGGGCGGCGAGCGGCGCGGGAGCAGGTGCGGCCACGCTCCAGGCGCCGCCGAACGGTTCCCAATTCCACGCTGCGCCGGCGGCGACTTGCGCCGTCGGGGTGATCAGGCTGGCGAGCAAGGCGGCGCGCCAGAGGAAGTCGCGCAGGCCGGCGGTCGCGCCGGGGCGCACGCGCAGGAACAGCGCGGCGCCGCCCAGCCAGATCGTGCTGTGCACGAGGAAAGTCAGAAGCCAGCCGGTGACGGCGGCGGTCGGGAGCGCGGCATCAAGCATCGGACTTCCTCCCGCGGCGGCCGCGGCGCTTGACGGCGGCGCGCAGATCGTCCAGTTCGCCCGGCTCGACCTCGCCAGCTTCGACCAGATGGCTGACCAGCGCGGCCGAATCGCCGCGGAAGAGGCGCTTCACCAGGTCGCTGACCATGGATTCGCGCACGTCGGACTCGCCGACCACGGCCGAGAACAGGTACTGGCGGCCTTCGCTGCGGTGGCGCACCACGCCCTGCGCGGTGAGGCGCTTGAGCATGGTGGAGATGGTGGAGAGGGCGAGGCCGCGCTCGCGGGCGAGGTCGGCCTGGACCTCGGCGGCGCTGGCCTCCTTGCGGCGCCAGAGCACGCGCAGGATCGCGAGCTGCAGGTCGCCGAGGCGGTGGAGGCGGGTCATGAGACGGTCAACATACTACTGCTGTAGAACTACAGCGGTAGTAGAAAACCTGAATTTTTCAGCCGCAATCGCAGAAAACGCACTCGGAACTTGGATCATCATCTTTGCAGGTGGTACTGCCAATGCACTCGGAACTGCCGTTATGGCAGGTAGCGCCGAGGGGGGATCCTCCTCCATCCATTCCGAAGACCGTGCCGCAGGGCCAGCTTGACTGACCCCTCGGGTCAGGAGGAGTCCCAGGAACGTTCGAACAAGCGCAGTACCAGTAGTCGTTGCCATTAGGCGCATCGAAGAACGTTGGCACGCAGATGTCCTCAAATGGACAGCTATCGGACGGACCTTCAACGCATTCGAAGTCGAAGGTCGTCGGATCTCCG